>NZ_BMDZ01000012.1 GCF_014636235.1 Tistrella bauzanensis | reverse complement strand
CCGACGCAAGGTCGCCGCTTGGGACGACGACTTCCTCGCAAGCATCATCGCAGCTTAAAATTTTCACCCGATTCCCCTGCCGGGTTTTCCGGCTGCTCCCGCCCTCCTTTGAGACCCGCCCCTTTCCAGACCCGCCCCCTTCGAGACCCGCCCCCTTTCCAGACCCGGGCCGGTCCGGGCAGTGGCCGGTTCAGCCCCGGGCCACCAGCAGCCGGCGGGCGACCTCAAGATCCTCGGGCGTGTTCACCTCGAACGGGATGGTGTCGACGATCGCGGCATCGATCCTGAGGCCCGCTTCCAGCGCGCGCAGCTGTTCCAGCCGCTCACGCAGTTCGAGCGGGCTGGGCGGCAGCGACACGAATCGGTCCAGCGCCGCGCGCCGGAAGGCATAGAAGCCGATGTGATGATAGACCGGGCCGGGGCCCGAGGGCGCATCGGCGCGGGTGAAATACAGCGCCCGCCCGGTGCGGATGGCGCCATCCGCCGGCCGCTCCGCCGGCATCGACAGCACCGCCTTGGCGGCATTGGGGTTGGCGCGCACCAGCGGGTCTTCGGTCTCGACCACCAGGGTCGCGATGTCGACCCCGCAGCCCAACGCCGCCAGTGCGGCCCGCGGCAGCGCCGGGTCCAGCGCCGGCATGTCGCCCTGGAAGTTGATCACCACGTCGTGGCGGCGGTCGGGGTCGAAGATCTCGGCCGCCGCCTGCACCCGGTCGGAGCCGGAGGGCAGGCCCGGATCGGTCAGAACCGCATGGCCGCCGGCTGCCTGCACCACATCCACGATCTCCTGATCGCCTGCGGCCACCACCACCGGGCCGACGCCGGCCGCCAGCGCATGGTCCAGGCAGTGCAGGATCATCGGCCGGCCGTTTATGTCGGCCAGAGGCTTGCGGGGCAGGCGGCTTGCGGCAAGCCGGGTTGGGATCACGACCAGCGGGTTCATCGGCAGATCCATCCAGATGGTTGCGACCATGTGACGCAGGGGGGCGGCTGCACGTGGAAGCGGCACCGCTTCGCCCCTTATAGGGATTGGACAGACGCGGGGGAAGTGGCTAATCTGCGCGCGACCCGGCCCCTGGATGGCCGGACGCGAACCCGTGCCATGGTCCCCTGAGGGACGGACCGGGTCAGGCTGCGGCTCCGGTCGTGGCGGACCCGACAACCGCCCCAGGTATCCTGGCGCTTAACAAAACCTGCGGCGCGGCACCAGCTTGTGCCGAACCGTGCCTAGCTGTCCGGCTTCGTGTGTGGGCCGTCGGGCTTCGTGTGTAAGAGGATTGGGCATGTCCGGCTTCGAATTCAACAAGCTGATGGCCGCGTTCCTGACGGCAGCGCTGTTCGCCATGGTCGTCGGTGTCGTTTCGGAGATGGTGTACGAGCCGGAACATCTGGAACAGAACGCCTATGTGATCGAGGGCGTGGAACAGAGCGGCGCCGCCGAGGCCCCGGCCGAGATTCCCTTCCCGGTGGCGCTGGCATCCGCCGACCCCAAGGCCGGCGCCAAGGTCTTCGCGCGCTGCACCGCCTGTCATGACGACTCGAAGGGCGGCCCGAACAAGGTCGGCCCCGAGTTGTGGAGTGTGGTCGGCCGCCCGATCGCCTCGGCCGACGGCTTCGCCTATTCCGCAGCCCTGCAGGGCCTCGGCGGCGAGTGGACCTTCGACAAGCTCGATCACTTCCTGACCAAGCCGTCGGATTTCGCGCCGGGCACCAAGATGTCCTTCGCCGGTCTGTCGAAGGTTGAGGATCGCGCCGCGGTCATCGCCTATCTGAACAGCCAGTCCGACAATCCCCAGCCGCTGCCGGAGGCGCCGGCAGCCGACGCACCGGCCGAGGGTGAGGCAGCCGCCCCCTCGGCGGATGGCGAGGCCGCACCTGCCGCCGAAGCCCCGGCCTCTGCCGGTTGATCCGACCGGTGATCAGTTCCGGCCGGTTCTGACATATGGTCGCGGCCCTGATATCGTGATGAAGACGCCCGCCGGATCGGTCTGATCCGGCGGGCGTCTTCGTATTGCACACCGCAACCGCCCCCATGATCCGAGGCATCGATGCCGATCAACCCGTCCACCGCCGATCTGGCACCCGTCGCCGCATCCGTCGCGGCAGAGGCCGCCGCCTGCCTGCCTCTGGCCTTCCGGCTGGCCGATGCCGCGCGTGTTGAAGCCCGACGTTATTTCCGCACCGCCGTGCCGGTGGATGTGAAGCCCGATCACAGCCCCGTCACCCTGGCCGATCGCGAGGCAGAAGCGGCGATGCGCCGCATTCTCGAAGCCGAGGCGCCCGACCACGGCATCTTCGGCGAGGAACATGGCCGCGTGCGCCAGGGGGCCGACTGGCAGTGGATTCTGGACCCGATCGACGGTACCCGCGCCTTCATCACCGGCAAGCCCACCTTCGGCACCCTGATTGGCCTGTGCTTTCGCGGCCGGCCGGTGCTGGGGGTGATCGATGCCGGCGGCACCGGCGAACGCTGGTGGGGTGTGGCCGGCAGCGACAGCTGCCATGACGGCCTGGTGATCCGCAGCCGCGACTGCGCCGATCTTGCCCCGGCCCGCATGGCCGCCACCTCGCCCGCCATGTTCGGCCCCGCCGACCGGCCGGGCTTCGACCGTCTGGCCGCCTCGGTTGCCGATGTGGTCTGGGGCGGCGACTGTTATAATTATGGGCTGCTGGCGATGGGCCTGCTCGATCTGGTGGCCGAGGTCGACATGAAGCCCTATGACTGGTGCGCGCTGGTGCCGGTGATCGAAGGCGCCGGCGGCATTGTCAGCGACTGGCACGGCCGGCCGCTCAGCCTCGATGGCGATGGCCGGATTCTGGCCGCGGGCGATCGGCGCGCGCATGCCGCAGCCCTCCAAATTCTGGCCGCGGCTTGAACGGGCCTTACCATTGCCTGAACTTGGCCTATCATGAACGGATGCAGCCGATGCAGCGACAGGGGGATAGCGGCAGGTGATGGCTGAACGAGGGGACACCACGGCGATCAACGGTGCGGGCACTGGTGCGGACAGCCTGCGCCGCAGATCCGGGCATGCGACACGCCGCCTTGTGACAACGGCGGCGGTGATGATCGGTCTGGCGGGCGGCCTGATCGGCGGCCTGCTGGCCCTGCCCGGCCGACTGCATGCCGAACCGGCGCATGGCTTGTCGATGTATGGTGACCTGAAATATCCGTCTGATTTCACCCATTTCGCCTATGCCTACCCCGATGCGCCCAAGGGTGGCACGCTGAAAACCGCCGCGCGCGGCACCTTCGACAGCCTCAATCCATTCACGTTGCGTGGCATCTCGGCCGGTGTCGGCTCCACCTTCGACACCCTGACCGTCCAGAGCCTCGACGAGCCGTTCTCGGAATATGGCCTGATCGCCGAAACAATCGACATCGCGCCCGACAATTCCTCGGTCACCTTCACGCTGCGCCGGCAAGCCCGGTTCCACGACGGCAGCCCGGTCACCGCCGCCGATGTCGCCTTCACTTTCGACACGCTGAAGACCAAGGGCCATCCGATGTATCGGATCTATTATGCCGAGGTCGAGGCGGCGGAGGTCATCGACGATCACACGGTGCGGTTCAGCTTCTCGAACACCAGCAATCGCGAACTGCCGCTGATCCTGGGATCGCTGCCGGTGCTGTCGAAGGCGTTTTTCGAGACCCGCGACTTCACCGCCACCACGCTGGAGCCCTTACTGGGCAGCGGCCCCTATAAGGTCGCCTCGGCCGATCCCGGGCGCTCGCTGGTGCTTGAACGGGTGAAGGATTACTGGGCACGCGATCTGCCGGTGAACGTCGGGCGCCATAATTTCGATCGTCAGGTGGTCGATTATTATCGCGACGACGAGGTGTCGGTCGAAGCCTTCAAGGCCGGACAATACGACCTGCGGCTCGAAAACAGCGCCCGCCGCTGGGCCACCGCCTATAACATGCCCGAGGTTGAAAGCGGCAAGCTGCAACTGGCGGTGATCCCGCACCGGATCTCGGTCGGCATGCAGGGGCTGGTGATGAACACCCGCCGGCCGAAATTTCAAGACCCGGCGCTGCGCCGGGCGATGCAGTATGTCTTCGACTTCGAATGGTCGAACAAGACCCTGTTCTATGGCGCCTATACCCGCACCGACAGCTATTTCGAGAACTCCTCGATGGCATCGAGCGGCGTGCCTGAGGGCGACGAACTGGCCTTGCTGGAACCGTTCCGCGACCAGTTGCCCGAGGCGCTGTTCACTGAACCCTATACCGTGCCCAGGACCGATGGCAGCGGCAGCAACCGCGAGGGGCTGAAGGCGGCATACGAGATCCTGCAGGATGCGGGCTATGAGGTGCGTAACGGCAAGCTCTATGCCCCCGACGCCAAGGAACCGCTGCGCATCGAATTCCTGATCGACGATGCCGCCACGGAACGGATCGTGATGCCGATCACCCGCAGCCTGGGGCGGCTCGGCATCGATGCCAATGTCCGCATGGTCGACGCCGCACAGTACGAAAACCGCCTTCAGACCTTCGATTACGACATCACCACCGAGGTTTGGGCGCAATCGCAGTCGCCGGGCAACGAGCAGCGGGAATATTGGGGCAGCGATGCCGCCGACCGCCCCGGCAGCCGCAATTATGCCGGAATCAAGAATCCAGTGGTCGATGCGCTGATCCAGAAGATCATCGATGCCAAGGACCGCAGCAGTCTGGTCACGGCGGTGAAGGCGCTGGACCGGGTGCTGTTATGGGGCGATTACGTCATCCCCAACTTCCATCTGCCGGCTTTCCGGCTGGTTTATTGGAACAAGTTCGGTCGCCCGCAGGTCTTGCCCGATTACGGGATCGATCTGGACACCTGGTGGGTGGATCAGGCGCTGGCTCGCAAATATAATCTTGGCCGCTGAGGGAGGACCGGACCCGGCATGCTCGCATACATCCTGCGCCGCCTGGCCCTGATCCCGTTCACGCTGTTCGGCATCATGGTGATCAATTTCGCCGTGGTGCAGTTCGCGCCGGGTGGGCCGGTGGAACAGATGCTCGCGACATTGAGCGGGGCGCAGACCGATGCCACCGCCGGGTTCAGCGGCGGCGGCCGGGAGGTCGCGTCCGTGCCCACGGGCCGGGAGTATCGCGGCGCCCGTGGCCTGCCCGAAGGACTGGTCGACGAGATCCGCAGCCTCTATGGCTTCGACAAACCGCCGGTCGAGCGTTTCGTCGACATGATGACCAGCTATGTCACCTTCGATTTCGGCGACAGCTTTTTCCGCAACGCACCGGTGGTGTCGCTGATCGCCGACAAGCTGCCGGTTTCGGTGTCTCTGGGGTTATGGAGCACGCTGATCATCTATCTGGTGTCGATCCCGCTTGGCATCGCCAAGGCGGTGCGCGACGGCACGCCCTTCGATATCTGGACCAGCGGGCTGGTGATCGTGGGCTATGCCGTGCCCGCCTTTCTGTTCGCCATTCTGCTGGTGGTGCTGTTCGCCGGCGGGTCGATGGTCAGTTGGTTCCCCTTGCGCGGGCTGGTGTCCGACAACTGGGCCGATCTGCCCTGGTGGCAACAGATCCTCGACTATTTCTGGCATCTGGCGCTGCCGGTGACCTCGCTGGTGATCGGCGGCTTCGCCACCCTCACTCTGCTCACCAAGAATTCCTTCCTCGACGAGATCGGCAAGCATTACGTCATCACCGCCCGCGCCAAAGGGCTGACCGAGCGGCGGGTGCTGTATGGTCATGTGTTCCGCAATGCCATGCTGATCGTGGTCGCCGGCCTGCCGGCCACTCTGGTCGGGCTGCTGTTCACCGGATCCCTGCTGATCGAGGTGATCTTCTCGCTCGACGGGCTGGGGCTGTTGTCCTACGAGGCGGTGCTGAACCGCGATTATCCGATCGTCTTTGCCTCGCTGTTCATCTTCACCCTGATCGGGCTGCTGCTGAACCTGATCGGCGATCTGATGTATGTGGCGATCGATCCGCGGATCGATTTCGAAGGCCGGGGGGCTTGAGGCGATGGGGCTGACCACCTGGAGCGCCGGCCTCGGGCCGCTCAACCGCCGCCGGCTGCGCAACTTCCGTCGCAACCGTCGGGGCTTCTGGTCGCTGTGGCTGTTTCTGGTGCTGTTCATCCTGTCGCTGGGGGCCGAGTTCGTCGCCAATGACCGGCCGATCCTGATGTCTTATCAGGGGCGGCTGTATGTGCCGGTGCTGGTCGACTATCCCGACACGGAATTCGGCGGCTTCCTGCCGACACCGGCCAATTACCGCGATCAGATCACCATGGACACGATCGAAGCCGATGGCTGGGCGATATGGCCGCCGGTGCGCTTCTCGTACAACACCATCAATTTCAACCTTCAGGTGCCGGCGCCGGCGCCGCCCTCGCCCGAAAACTGGCTGGGCACCGATGATCAGGGCCGCGACGTGCTGGCCCGGTTGATCTATGGCTTCCGGCTGTCGGTGCTGTTCGGGCTGGGGCTGACGCTGGCAAGCTCGGTGATCGGCGTCGTCGCCGGCGCCGTGCAGGGTTATTTCGGCGGCGTCACCGATCTGGTGTTCCAGCGGCTGATCGAGATCTGGTCGGGGCTGCCGCAGCTTTATGTGCTGCTGATCCTGTCGGCGCTGTTCCAGCCCACCGTCTGGCTGCTGCTGGGCCTGCTCACCCTGTTCTCGTGGACCGGTCTGGTGGCGCTGGTGCGGGCTGAATTCCTGCGCACCCGGAATTTCGACTATGTCCGTGCCGCCCGCGCCATGGGGGTCAGCGATATCGGCATCATGCGCCGCCACATCCTGCCCAATGCCATGGTCTCCACCCTCACCTTCATGCCCTTCATCCTGTCGGGCGGCATCACGGCCCTGACCTCGCTCGATTTCCTGGGGCTGGGGCTGCCGGCCGGCTCGCCCTCGCTGGGCGAGTTGCTCAATCAGGGCAAGAACAATCTTCAGGCGCCATGGCTGGGCATTTCAGGCTTCATCACCCTGGCGCTGATGCTGTCGCTGCTGATCTTCATCGGAGAGGCCGTGCGCGACGCCTTCGACCCCAAGAAGGTCTTTGCATGAGCGGGGGCCTGCGGATGAACGAGGCCACGGCGATCCCGGCCCCGCTGCTCGATGTCACCGATCTGACCGTCACCTTCCAGAGCGAGGCGGCGCCGGGGGATGCGGCGGCGGCCGAGGCGGTTCGCGGCCGGCCGGTGATGATCGAGACCCGCGCGGTTGCCGGGGTGTCGTTCCATCTGTCCGCCGGCGAGACCCTGGCCCTGGTGGGCGAGAGCGGATCGGGCAAATCGGTCACAGCACTGGCCCTGCTCGGCCTGCTCCCCCGGGGCCGCGACGTCACCATCACCGGCCGGGCCCGGCTGGCCCCGGTCGCGGCCCCGGTCGCAGGCGGTGGCGAGACGATGGAGCTGATCGGTGCCCCCGAACGGATGCTGCGCCAGATGCGCGGCAACCGCATCGCCATGGTGTTCCAGGAGCCGATGACCGCGCTGAACCCGCTGCACCGGGTGGGCCGTCAGATCATCGAGATCCTGGCCGTGCATCGCGGGCTTCAGGGCACCGCCGCCCGCGCGCGGGTCGATGCCCTGCTGCGCGAGGTGGCGCTGGTCGACAGTCAGGGCGATACCGGCCGCATCGTGAACGCCTATCCGCATGAATTGTCGGGGGGGCAGCGCCAGCGGGTGATGATCGCGATGGCGCTGGCCAACGAACCCGATCTGCTGATCGCCGACGAGCCCACCACCGCGCTGGATGTGACGGTGCAGGAGGAAATCCTGGGCCTGCTGGCCCGCATCCGGCGCGAGCGCGGCATGGCCCTGCTGCTGATCACCCATGATCTGGCGATCGTGCGCCGCACGGCCGACCGGGTGGCGGTGATGCGCCATGGCCTGCTGGTCGAACAGGGGCCGGTCGACCAGATCTTCCGGAGCCCGCGCCACGAGTATACCCGCATGCTCATGGCCGCACGGCCGCGCGGCCGGCCGGTGGCGGTGCCCCAGACCGACGCGCCGCTGCTGACCGTGCGCGATCTGTCGGTGCGCTATCCGGTGAAGGGCGGTCTGCTGCGCCGGGTGGTGTCGCATGTCGAGGCGGCCAGCGATGTCAATTTCACGCTCCGGCCGGGCGAGACCCTGGGGCTGGTGGGGGAAAGCGGCTCGGGCAAAAGCTCGATCGCCGCCGCCCTGATCCGGCTGACCACGGCCGAGGGCGTGATCGATTTCGACGGCACCGATCTGGCGCGGCTCGATCAGAAGCACCTGCGGCCACTGCGCAACCGCTTCCAGATCGTGTTTCAGGATCCGTTCGGCTCGTTGAGCCCGCGCATGACCGTGGGTGATATCGTGGCCGAAGGGCTCGATATCCATGCCCCCATCGCCGACCGCGCCGCGCGCCGGCAGCGCATCGCCGACGCCCTGACCGAAGTCGGGCTGGAGGGGGCGATGCAGGACCGCTTCCCGCATGAATTCTCAGGCGGCCAGCGCCAGCGCATCGCCATCGCCCGCGCATTGATCCAGGAACCGGCGCTGATCATTCTGGACGAGCCGACATCGGCGCTGGATGTCTCGATCCAGGCCCAGATCGTCACCCTGCTGCGCGGGCTGCAACAGCGCCGCCGGCTGGCCTATGTGCTGATTTCGCATGATCTGGCGGTGGTGCGGGCGCTGGCTCATCAGTTGATCGTGCTGCGCCGGGGCCGGGTGGTGGAACAAGGGCCGGCCGACCGGGTGATGGAGGCGCCGGCCAGCGACTACACCCGCGCGCTGATCGCCGCCGCCTTCCCCGATGGCTTTCCCGACGACACACCCACTGGCGACACGCCCCATGGCGGCACGTCACTGGCGCACGGCTGACCGGCCGGATGACATCCGCGTCCGGTCGCGGATGGTGGTCGGCCCCTGATCGGGTGCAGGATAGCTGTCACCTGATCCAGTCGATCATCGAGGAAGTGCCATCATGTCCGATCACCAGATCCAGCCGTCGGCCGGGCCCGTCGCGGCCGATATCCCGCAGCCGGCCACCGCCATGGCGCTGGCCGGCAATCAGGCCGGCGACGACCGGCTGTGGCATATCATCGTCACCCGCGACCGGCGGTTCGCCGATGCCTTCCGGCTGGGGGTGCTGACCACCGGCATCTATTGCCGGCCCGGCTGCCCGGCACGCACGCCGCTCCGCCAGAATGTCCGCTTCTTCGCCGATGCCCATGCCGCCGAGGCGGCGGGGTTCCGCGCCTGCAAACGCTGCGCGCCGCAACCCCAGGCGCTGGGGCCGGAACAGCGGCTGGTGCTCGCGGCGATGGGCGCCATCGACCGGCGCTGCGAGGTGCCGGGCGCCACCGAGCTTGCCAGTCTGCTGGGGGTCGAGACCCGAAAGCTCGCCCGCGCCTTCGGCCGGGTGCTGGGGGTGGCGCCGGCCGACATGCTGCGCGGGTTGAAGCGCAACCGTTTCCGCACCGCGCTGAAGGCCGGTGAAAGCGTGACCGAGGCGGTCTATACCGCCGGCTTCGGCGGCCCGGCGCGGGTCTATGACGGCGGCGCTGCCGGGCTTGGCATGGCACCGGGCCGCTTCGCCGCCGGTGGTGGCGGCGAGACCGTGTCGTGGCGGCTGTTCGATTGCCCCCATGGCCGGCTGCTGATCGCGGCCACCGATCGCGGCATCGCCATGATCGCGATCGACCCCGACGATGCGGCCCTGCTGCGCGGGCTTGGTGCCGACTTCCCGGCCGCCCGGCTGGTCGAGGCCGATGCCGGCCATGCGCTGATCGGCGCCGCCGCCGAGGCGGTGCTGGCCGGGCTGTCGCAGGATGGCGCGCGGCTGGACGATCACGGCCTGCCGCTGGACCTGCGCGCCGGCGCCTTCACGCTCCGCGTGTGGGAAGCGCTGCGCCGGCTGCCGGCGGGCCAGGTCACCACCTATGGCGCCCTGGCCCGCGCGCTGGGCAATCCCGGTGCCGCGCGCGCGGTGGGCCGCGCCTGCGCCACCAACAAGGTGGCGCTGCTGGTACCCTGCCACCGGGTGGTCCCCGAACAGGGCGGCTTCGCCGGCTATCGCTGGGGCGAACGGGTCAAACGCGCCCTGCTCACCACTGAGGGCGCCACCCTGCCCCCCGACCGCGCCACGGCCGATCGTGCGGCGACAGCCGCGGCGGGCGAACCGGCCGCGTCGGACGAGCCGGATGCCCCAGCCTCCGGCCCCCGGATGGCAACGGCGACAGGAAGGCAGCGCTGATCGACACTGATTGACCAGATCCATGGTAATATGCGTCGACCATCCATCAGAAGCATCAGGCCATCAGAAGCGTCGGGCAATCAGGAGCGTCAGGCCATGAGCGGAACCACATCGATCACGATTGGCGATCATTTTGCTGCCTTCATACAGGCGCAAGTGGACACGGGCCGATATGGATCGGCGAGCGAGGTTGTGCGGGCAGGTTTGCGGCTGCTTGAAGAACATGAAGCGCGCGTCCGCGCCTTGCAGGATGCCATTGACGACGGCGAGCGTTCCGGACCGCCGCAGGTTTTTGACAGCGATGCGTTTCTTGCACGCATGCGGGTAAAACATGCACGATGAGCCTCGACCGGTCGGGAAACCAGCCCCTTCGTCGGAGCATTCGCCTGACAGCCCTCGCTGATCAGGATCTTGAAGATATATTCGAATATAGCGTCAGAACGTGGAGCGTTCAGCAGGCAGAGATTTACTTTTCGCAAATAATGACTGCCTTGATTGCGCTCGCAAATAACGAGAGAACCTATCAGCCTGTTTCTGTACGCTCCGGCTATTTCAAAACGCGGATCGGTCTGCATTTTGTGATCTTTAAAATCACACCGCACGAGATTGACGTCATCCGGATTCTGCATAGTCGGATGGATGTCGACCGACATTTGTAATTGCCAGGCATCCAACCCGGCAGCCCGTTTCAGGCATACCGGGTCGGATGATATCAAGCACCGGTCAGGATGCCGGCTGGCCGCAGGTCGAGGTGACCGGGCGGCCGGCCATCACCTTGCGCACGAAGGGCACGCTGTCGCCCAGCGAGCCGTTGACCGCGCCGCTATGATCGAGCCCCGGATAGACATGGGCTTCAACCACCGTGCCGGCGGCGCAGGCGGCATCGACCACCGCCTTCTGCATTGGCGGCGGCACGTCGTGGTCCTGCGCACCGGTGCCGACGAACAGGGGATGGGCCAGTTTCACGGTCGGATAGGCCAGGCTGGGCGCCAGTCCCTGGATCACCTCCAGCGCCTTTGGGGTCATGGTGTTGGCGCGGGTCAACCCGGCATCGGTGACCGCGTTGAACACCGGCACCACGCACCCCGTGCGGGCCTTGTCCAGCACCGGCGCCGCCTTGGCCGTGAACATCGACGACGCCGGCACATGGGTCGGCGCCTGCTCGGCCAGCAGGCCGATATAGAGAAGATAGGCGATGGTCGGGTCGACCTTGTCGGGGTTGGCGGTCGCGACCGCGGTCATCAGCTGCGGCGTCAGGAACGGGATGCCGGTTGAAACGGTGCCGCGGATGTCGATATCCGGGGCATAATCGGGCGCGAAGGCCGCGGTGGCGAAGGCGGCACCGCCACCCTGCGACTGGCCGATCAGCACCACATGGTCGCCCAGATCCACCCCCAGCTCCGCCTCGCCCGACTGCACGGCGCGAATGCTGTCGAGCGTGCTGTAGGCTTCGGGGCGTTGCCAGATAGGGATGCGGCCCAGAGACACCAAGTCCCTGATAATCGGTCGCGACGATCGCGAAGCCTTCCTTCAGCCAGCGGCCCAGATAATCGACATCACGCTTCGACCGCCCGGTCCAGGACGGCGCGCAGGCATCGGCCACACCCACTGTGCCATGGGCCCAGGCGAGCAGCGGCCAGCCGCCGGCGGGCGCCCGGCCCCGGGGCACGAACAGCGCGCCCGAGACCACCACATGGCCATCGCCGGTAACGCCATCGGTCGCGGTGTACAGGATCCGCATCTGCCGGGCAGCACCGGGCAGACCGCGATCGGCGGGCAGCGGCTCGCTGCGCAACAACAGGCCAGCCTGCGCCGGGATCGGCCCGGTCCAGTCATAAAAGGCCGAGACCCCGCCATCACCCTGGCTGGCATCGGGGGCCGGCATATCGGCCGCAAGGACCGGGGTGGTCGCCATCACGGCCAGGGCCGCCATGCCGGCAAGTGGTGCCGCAAGGCCGGCAAGGCCGCGGAATGATTTCGAGCTGCGGAACATCTGGGGGCGTTTCCCTGCGCTGGTTCTTCTTGAAGAACCGATAGTGTGCCAGAACCGGCGCCGGGATCATCAGATAGTTGGTGTGAATTACGCCTTGCGGTTGCCGGGCCACCTCACCCAGCCAGCGGATAGCGCTCGGCGATCAGCCGGTACAGCGCCCGCACGCCCATGATCTCGGCGCCTTCAGGCCGGCCGGGGCGGCTGCGGGTGTTCCAGGCCATCAGGTCCAGATGCAGCCAGCCGGCCCGCGCCTCGCCGGCGAAGGCGTCCAGGAACAGGGCGGCGGTGGTGGCACCGGCGAAGCCGCCGCCGACATTGCAGATATCGGCGATCTTGCTATCCAGCATATGGCGATAGCCGCGATGCAGCGGCAGCCGCCAGACCGGATCGTCCTCGGCCCGTGCCGCCGCTTCGAATGCCTGCGCCAGCCCGTCATCGGCGGCGAAGAAGGCGGCGATCTCGGTGCCCACCGCCACCCGGGCCGCCCCGGTCAGGGTCGCCACGTCGATCAGCAGCGCCGGCTGCTCACGCGCGGCTTCGGCCAGGGCATCGGCCAGCACCAGCCGGCCCTCGGCATCGGTATCGCCGACCTCGACCGAAATCCCGGCGCGGGTCTTCAACACGTCGCCGGGGCGGAAGGCATCGCCAGCGATCGCATTGTCGACCGCCGGGATCAGCACCCGCAGCCGCACGGGCAGGCGGGCATCCATGATCAGCCGCGCCAGCGCCAGCACATGAGCGGCGCCGCCCATGTCCTTCTTCATCAGCCGCATGCCGGCCGGCGGCTTGATGTCCAGCCCGCCGCTGTCGAAGCACACGCCCTTGCCGACCAGGGTCACCTTCGGATGGTCCTCGTCGCCCCAGGCGAAATCGATCAGGCGCGGGCTGCGGCTGCTGGCCCGGCCGACCGCATGGATCGCCGGGAAATTCCGCTGCACCAGATTGTCGCCGACAATCTCGTCATAGCGCCCGCCATGGCCTTCGGCGATGCGCCGCGCCGCCAGTGCCAGTTCCGGCGGCCCCATATCCTCGGCCGGGGTGTTGATCAGGTCGCGGCCCTGCGACAGCGCCTGCACCAGACTGCCCAGCCGGGGAATATCGACACCCGCCGGGATGACCAGCGTCGCCGGCGCCCGACGCTCGTCGTGGCGGTTCAGATAGCGGTCGAAGCGATAGGCACCGAGCGCCCAGCCCATGGCCAGCCGCAGACCCATCTCGGCGTCTTCTGGTTCCGGGTCCAGCCGCCAGCGGCCTTCCGGCAGTTTCTGGGCCAGATCGCCGATCGTCCACGGTCCCGGCTCACCATCGGTGACCACCAGCGCGCCCGCCAGCCGGCCATCCGCAGCCGGCAGCAGCAGGTGGGCGCCCGCGCGTGGCTTGAACCCCTGGGCCTGTACCCACGCGCCGATCTGCGGTTCCGCCGCATCGCGCCAGGCAGCGAAGCCCCGCTCGGCAACCAGGATCAAGGGCAGGGCGGCGGTCTCGCGATCGCGGGCGAGGCTCGGGATCTCAGCCATGGAGGTGCGGGGCTCCTTTTTGGGTCGGGGTCGCGCGACGGGGTTGTGCGCGCCGCCATCCGACAAGGTTGCCGCCCGGCCACCCGCCGTCAAGTGTGGTGGCACGCAAAGCGCCCGACATACGATTTGCGGCGCGGTCAATCCGCCGGCGCCGGGGTACCGGGCTTCTGTTCGGGCACCGGCGCGCCGGGCGCGGTCTCGGCCGGGGCACGGTCGATCACCGGCGCCGTGCCCAGATCGTCGAGCGGCGCCGCCGGAGCTGCCTCGTCTGGCTGTTCTTCGCGGCCGGCGGCATCCGGAGTGGGGCCGACGGCGGGCGGCGCCGTCGCCGCATCGGCATCCTCGGCCGCCGCCGCCGCGTCGATGGCCGCCTGCCATTCGCGATAGAACCGGGCCGCACCCTCGTGCAACGGCACGCCGACCCCGAGATTGGCGGTCTCGACCCGGATCAGCCGGCCCTTGGCATGGCCGGCATCCAGCAGGCTGCGGGTCGGCGTGCTCCACAAGGCGCGGGTCAGGCCATAGACCAGATCGGGGTTCAGCCCCTCGCGCACCACCCACAGCGCCCGCACGCTGACGGTGCCCACAGGGGCCGGCAGGTTATAGGCATCGCGCGGGATCACGTCTTCCACGAAGAACGGGTGCCGGCTGACCAACTCGTCGCGCAGCGCCCCCGACAGCGGCACCAGACCCGCGACACCATCCTCGATCGCGGCGCCGATCGACACCGCCGGATAGCCGCCGACAAAGAAGAACGCGTCCAGCGATCCGTCGCGCAGATGGTCGACCGCAACTTCGGGGTCCAGATTCTCGACCCTCAGCGCATCCAGCGGAATACCCGCCGCCGCCAGCACCAGGCGCGCATCCACCAGGCTGCCCGATCCGGTGCGGTCCAGCGACACCCGCTTGCCGACCAGATCCTTGATATCGCTGATGCCGCTGCCGTTTCGCGCCACCAGATGCAGGCTTTCCGGATACAGGCTGGCGATGGCGCGCAGATCCGGCATCAAGGGTGCCCCGATCTCGGCGCCGCGCCCGGTCTGGGCCAGCACCGCCACATCGGCCTGCGACAAGGCGCTGTCCAACTGGCCCGCAGCCAGCAGGCGCAGATTGTCGACCGATCCGCGGGTGGTGACCGCCACGGCCACCAGCCCGGGCACGCCGCAGGCACCGCCATCCTCGCAGGGCCGCGACCCGGGCGGGTTGCTGACCGCATTGGCCAGAATGCCGCCGATCGGGAAATAGGTGCCGGCGGTGGAGCCGGTGCCGATGCGGAAGAAACGCATCGCCTCGTCCTGCGCGCGGGCGGTCTGGGGCGGCAACAGCATGAACAGCCCGGCCAGCAGGCTGGCGGCCAGCGCCGCGGCACGGCGTCTCAAGCTATAGTGCCCCAAGGCATGGCGTCCGGGGCACACGACCGTCCCCCACTGAAACGGGACAGAACCGGCGGTCGGAATCTTGCGGGCCATGACGCACGGGTCTCCGCGTGGGGAACAGGGCAGGATAGCGGCCATCGCGCGGCGGGACGACACCATCCCCGGCGATGCGGCCGCGTGCTTGCGTGCCCGGATGATCTTAAGCCACACTCGCCCGATCCGTCGAGCCGTGGTGACGACGATCACCGAACGGTCGCAGGCCAATGGTTCAGACTGTCCGCCCCCACGCCGTGCCTGCCGCCGACCACCTGCCGCCGACCATCCGCTTTCACCGGAGACCACCACCCGATGACCATGTCGAACAGACGCCCCAGGGTGACCGACCGCCTTGGCGCGCGCTTCACCGCCCGTGGCATTGAACCGGTGGTGCCGTTCATCGGCGCCGGCAGCCTGTCGCTGCTGGCCGGCGCGCTGGCCTTTCAATATCTGGGCGGACTGGCACCCTGCGTGATGTGCCTGTGGCAGCGCTGGCCGCATCTGGTGGTGGTGCTGGTGGCGGGTGCCGTCACGGCACTGGCGCCCGCGCGGCGCGTGCAGGGCGCCGCCCTGGCGGTGATGGCGCTGGCGCTGCTGGTGACGGCAGGGCTCGGGCTCTATCATGTCGGCGTCGAACAGGGCTGGGTCACGGCCAGCGCCGCCTGCACGATCAGCGGCGCCAGCCCCGATGGCCCAACCGACATCGCGGCCTTGCGGGCCGCCATCGCCGGCGCGCCGCGTGCCGCCTGCACCGATATCGCCTGGTCGTTGCTGGGCATCAGCATGGCCGGATGGAATGCGCTGATCTCGGTGCTGCTGGCCGGGATTGCCGCGGGCGGTGCCCGCCACATCTTCAAACGCTAGAACAGATCGCACATGCCCGGAGGCCCCCGACCGATGCGCCCCGATCACACACAGCACCATGATGGCGCCACGCCCGTGCCAACACCGCGCACCGCCCCAACCGGTGCCGGCGCCCTGCCCGGCGACCCTGGTGCCCGAACCCTGGTCGAGCGGATGATCCGGGTCGATCAGGCGGGGGAATATGGCGCGGCGCGGATCTATCAGGGCCAGTTGGCGGTGATGGGTAAAGGGCCGCACGGTGCCACCATCCGCCACATGGCGGCGCAGGAACAGGTGCATCTGGACAGCTTCAACCGGATGATGGTCGCGCGCCGGGTGCGCCCCACCCTGCTGTCACCGCTGTGGCATGTGGCAGGCTTCGCGCTGGGTGCTGCGACCGCGATGATGGGCAGCCGCGCCGCCATGGCCTGCACGGTCGCGGTCGAGGAAGAGATCGACCGCCATTATCGCGCCCAGGCCGAGGCGCTGGGCCCCGACGAGGCGCCGTTGCGCGACACCATCGAGCGCTTCCGTGCCGAAGAGCTTGAACATCGCGACACCGGCCTTGCCCATGGCGCCGAACGGGCCCCGTTCTATCGCGGGCTGAAGGCGGCGATCGGCGCCGGTTCGCGCGCCGCGATCTGGCTGTCCCAGCGGCTCTGAGGCACAGCGGCTCTGAGGCGCAACGGCGCCGGATCAGGTCTGGGCCGGCGCCTGGAAAAACGCCGTCAGCCGGCGCGCGGCCTCGGTCGCCAGCGCCGGATCGATGGCAAAGCACAGCCTGAGGAAATTTCCGCCCCCCGGGCCGAAAGCGGATCCCGGCGCCAGCCCCACACCCGCCTCGCGCAGGATGCGCACGGCGGTGGCGAAGCTGTCATTCATGCCGTGCACGCCGAAGAACAGATAGAACCCGCCCTGCGGCCGCACGATCCGCAGGCCCGGCACCGCCTGCAGCGCCGCCAGCAGCACGTCGCGGCTGACCATGGTGCGCCGCACCAGCGCGCGGATGCCGTCATCGCCCTGGTTCAGCGCCGCGATCGCCGCATGCTGAATGAAGGTGGCAACCCCTGTGGTGTTGTACTGGCTCAGATTCTCGAACACCTGGCCCATGCCGTCGGGAAAGATGATCCAACCGGCCCGCCAGCCGGTCATGCACCAGTTCTTGGAAAATGTGTTGGTCACCAGCAATCGGTCGGTGGGCGTGGTCACCTCAAGGAATGACGGTGCGGGCCGGGGCAGGCCGGTTTCCGGATCGGGATCGGTGAAATGGCCATAGACCTCGTCCGACATGATCCAAAGGCCGCGCGCCCGGGCGATGTCGACCAGGGCCGCCATCTGCGCGCGCGGCATCAGCCAGCCGGTGGGGTTCGAGGGTGAATTGATCGCGATCGCGCGGGTGCGGGGCGTGATCGCCGCCACGATATCGTCCAGCGACAGGCTGAAGCGGCCGGCGGCACTCACCCGGAACGGCACGGGCACGAAGCGGCCGCCGGTGATGCGGATGATCTCGGCCAGATTGGGCCAGGTCGGCACCGGGGCGATCACCTCATCCCCCGGCTCCAGAATCGACTGGAAGGCCTGCATCATCGCCTGTACGCCGCCAGCGGTGACGCTGAACCGGTCGGGCGACAGGCTCAGCGGCGCACCGGTGGCATCGCGCCAGTGCCGGGCGTGATAATCGGCCAGCGCCCGGCGCAAGGCCGGCAGGCCATGGGAATAGGTATAGCGGGTATGTCCGTCGCGCAGCGCCTGCTCGGCGGCCTCGCGGATGAAATCGGGGGCCGCGAGGTCGCCCTCGCCGATCCACAGCTTGATCACCGCCGGGTCATCGCGCCCCAGATTGGCGATATCGGCGATCTGGTTGCTCGCCATGCCGGCGACCCGATCAGAAAGGCCAAGCCCCTGCCCGTTCATGCAGTCACACTCCCCGGACCAGCGGCCACCATGCCGCGATCATCGCGGCAGATCGTCGCGGATCGCGCGGATGAACGCAACAGGCGATCAGGACTGGAATGGGGGTTCAGTCGTCATCGTTCTGAAGCTGCACACCCCAATACTCGCCCTCGGTCATGTCCGACGGGAAGGCGCGGCCCTGGGCTTCGCTCTGGATGGCGCGCAGCGTGGTGTGCACGGCGAGCGCGCCGCTTTCCGCCGCCTCGTCGCTGCGCACGCGTCCCATTCCGGCATAATGCAGGTAATCGCGCCAGCTGGAATGTAAATTGCCGGGCGGAAAATGGCGCCCGGCTTCCTGAAGTTCGGTCAGGTCCGGCGGCTTGGGCACGGATCTGAGTGTCATGCCGCATTGCGCCGGCGTTCGGGCGCCCTTGGCGGTGTTGCACGCCGTGCAGGCGGTCACCACGTTCTGCCAGCTGGTCGTGCCACCGCGGGCGCGCGGAATGACATGGTCGAAGGTCAGTTCCTCGGTGGCGAACCGCCGGCCGCAATACTGGCAGCGGAAACGATCGCGCAGGAACACGTTGAAGCGGGTGAAGGCCGGACGGCGATTGACCGGCACATAGCAGCGCAGCGAAATCACGCTCGGCAGCCGCATCTCAAGCCGCGGGCTGTGCACCACGGCATCATATTCCGACAGGATATCGACGCGGTCCAGGAAGACGGCCTTGATCGAATCCTGCCACGACCAAAGCGACAGCGGAAAATAACTCAGCGGTCGGTAGTCGGCGTTAAGCACCAACGCCGGACAGGCATTCGCGGATAGGCCCACAGGCTCCGTCTCCCTCTGGAAACGGGGCGGGCGCGGATGCCCGCCTCGCGAGAAGAACTATAGCAATGATTTGTGATGCTTGCATGAAAGATCAAGAGGCTGTATCTCCGCCCCTCACCGGCCGGCCATGACTGCGTCATCGGACATCGATGATTTATCATGTATATGAAGCGTCACAGTCACGGCAGCCCCCTGCTGCCGGCCGGGTTCGATCGCCAGCCGCCCGCCCATCGCCTCGGCCAGACCACGGCTGATGCTCAGGCCCAGCCCGGTGCCCTCGATGTTCCGGCGCACGGCATTGGCGCCGCGCTCGAAGGGATGAAACACCCGGTCTATGGCCTCGGCCGGAATCCCGATGCCGTCATCGCAGATCGTCAGCGCCACCGCCGGCTGCCCGTCTTCGCCGCGGATCCGGTGGGCGCTGATCCAGACATGGCCGTCATCGGGCGTGAACTTGATGGCGTTGGTCAGCAGGTTGTTCAGAATCTGGGCCAGCGCCCGCGGATCGGCCGCAACCAGGGGCAGGCCGCGATCGGCATTCACGGTCACGGTCTGGCGGCGGGCATCGGCCTCGGGGCGGATGGTGGTCACGGCATCATCCACCGCCGCCCACAGATCGGTGGCGGCGATGCGCACGGGCGCGCGGCCGCTTTCGATCCGCGCCACATCCAGCAGGTCGTCGATCAGCGCCTTCAGCAGAAGGCCCGAGCGGTGGATATAGCCGGCCTGTTCGCTATAGCGCAGCAAGGTCGCCTCATCGGCGCCGAACAGCCGGTCGCGGATGATTTCCGCATAGCCCAGTATGGCGTTCAAGGGCGTGCGCAGTTCATGGCTGACCTGACCCAGAAACCGGCTCTTGGCGTCGTTCGCCGCCTCGCTGTCGATCAGCGAGCGTTGCAGGCGATCGTTGGTGGCGGTGAGCTCGGCCACCAGATGCCGGATATGGTCGGCATCGCTCGCCTGCCGCGCCAGCAGGCGGCGGTTTTCGATGTTCAGCCGCAGCATATCGCCGATCCAGCGGTGATACCGGTCGGCAAAACTGCTGAACACGATCAGGAACAGCAGGAAACCGGCCAGCAGAGCCAGGCTGTTGGGCTGGTCGTCGGTCAGCATGACGACGACCGGGGGAATGACCAGCGGCACCAGGAAGGCCGCCAGCAATGTCCGGTCCATCACATAGGCGATGCCCATCGCCGTGATCGCGACCAGCACCACCGACATGATCATCCGGGCGGTCGGGCTGTCGATGGCCAGCCCCGCCGCCGTGCCGATGCCCCAGCCCAGCGACGACAGGGCGATGCCGGCGGCCACCAGACGATGCTGCGACGTCGTCACCGCGCCCCGGGCGGCGGCGTCCATCGCCCGGCTCGCCACTGGAATGCGGAACAGCGCCACCAGGGTCATCATCGCCGTCCAGCCGATCAGCCACGCCGTCTCGACATGGTCCTGCATCAGCAATGCCGAGACCACCGCACCCGGTGGTGTGGCGATCGCCGCCCGACGCGACAGGGCCGCCTCCATCGCGACGCGCGCATTCCGCAGGGCGCTATATGTGTCGGCATCGTACATGTGGTCCCAGCGCCTCCATGACTGTTCGGCAATCATGGAGCGGGGAATGCGATGAATGTCAATCTCTCCGCATGCAAGGCGCGACGGTGCCTAGCGCGGCGCCTCGACCTTCAGCGCGAAGCGGTTATATCCCTGGCGGCGGCGGGCTTCCGCCAGCGGGATGCCGGCCCGGACATCGGCGATGACCCGCGCCTCCATCGCCTCCACCTCCTGCACCAGCGCCGCCACCTCGGCGCGCCGGGCGGCAGGCACCACCACCACGCCGCTGTCATCGCCGACCAGCCAGTCGCCGGGCTCGACCCGGGCGCCGCCGGCCGTGACCGGCACCTGGGCACCGGTCATCTTCACCCGGTTCTTACCCGATTTCATATAAGCCGTCAGCGAGAACAGCGGATAGCCGATCGCCATGATCTCGGTGGCGTCGCGGCAGGCGCCGTCGATCACCGTGCCGGCGATGCCACGGGTCTTGGCGATCGCCGACAGGATATCCCCCCAGACCGTGCACCAGGTGCGGCCGTCATTGGCCAGCAGCACCACATGGCCTGCTGGCACGTCCTCGATGTAATCGGCGGCAGGCGCCGGCTCGCCGGCGGCCACCGGCTCGAAGCGCACGGTATAGGCCGGGCCGCACACCCGGTGACCGGCCTGAAGCGGCCGGATGCCCAGCAGGCCATTGTCATAGCCCAGCATGTCGAGCACATCCGACACGGCGGCGGTCGAGGCGCGCGACAGTACCGCCAGCACGCTGGCATCGTCGAGGGGCGCCGTCGCCATGGTCTCGGCAGGGGTCACAGGGGGGGTCTGGTCGGTCATGGGTCAGGCAGCTTTCTGCGGCGGTCGATCGAGGATTGCGAAGGGTCAGGCGGCATCCGATGCCAGGGCGGCCGCGGCCAGCGGCTCGGCCACCCGCACCGCCAGCTTGCGGCCACCCTGGAAGACATTGACCCGCTCGTTGTTGCTGGCCTTGGCGCCGAAGCCGATGAAGCGGCCCCCGAACACGAAGCTGTCCAGGCTGATCTTCATCGGCACGCAGGCGCCGGTCTCCAGATCGGTCAGGATCGGATAGGTCAGCGGTGGGATATAGCGCTGGGCGATATTGCCCTCGGCAAAGCCCTGATCGATCCTGGCGACCCAGGTCTCATGGTCGACGTCGCGGCCGATGGTCACGCCGTCGCCACGGATGTCATAGGGCTCCTTCAGCACCCAGTCCTGCGGCCGGGTCAGCAGCAACTGGCGCAGGTCGTGGGTCTCGCCGCCGAAGCTGACCGACTTGCCCTCTTCCAGCTTCGCGGCCCAGGGCAGCAGCCGTTCGGCCAGCGCGCGTTCATCGGCGGTGAAGTGATGGGCGAAACGCGGCTCGCGCAGCAGGCCCAGCATCCGCTTGCTCTCGGCCACATAGCGGGCCGGGAACGGGTTCAGATGCAGGATCGACCGCGCCTCCACCGCCGCCACCCAGCGTGGCAGCAGATCGGGATGCGCCGCCGTCAGCCGGCGCCAATAGACCGTGTTGATCTTGTTCCAGCACAGATCGATCTTCAGATCGCCAAACCAGGCGCCGCCGTCGCGAAAGCTGATCTGGCGCGGATCGGCCACCACGGTGCGGGTGCCCAGCGCCGAATAGGCGGCCGCCATCTCGATCGATTCGACATTGGCCTTGCCATCCTCCTGCAGCACGGCCAGCACCGGATCGGCGGCCTTGCCACCCCAGGCGCGGTAATCGGCCAGGAAGCGTTCCAGCAGCGGCGCGCCCTGGTCCAGCGGCAGCTTGCGGATCTGCAATCCGGCCGCCGCCAGCGGCGCTTCGATCAGGGTATCGACCACGGCATTGATCCGGCCGGTGAACATAGTGCCGGCCGGGCTGTCGGCATTGTTCTCAAGAATGATCACCCGGCCGTCGGGCAGGGCCGGATAGCCGTCGATCCGGCACACCCTGACCGTGCTGGGCAGGCCATGCGGGGCAAGGGCCGCGGCCTCTTCTGCAGGCTCCAGGCCGATATAGGACCGCACCTGCGGGTCGGCGGCATAGGCGGCCATCGCCCGTTCCAGCAGCGCCACATAGGCTTCCAGATCGCGGGCAAGCGGCGCCACCGCGTCGGCGCGCACCATCAGCGGCGCCGGCGCCAGATCGAAGGCCTTGTTCTGGAACCGCGGCGCCGCCGCCACAGCCTCGCGCACCCGCCGGGCCAGGGCCGGACCTTCGGCGATCAACCCGGCCAGGGCTGCGGCGGCGGCATGCCAATCGATCGTGGAACCGGTGGTCATGGGATGGGTCTCCGATGGATCGTCTGACGGGGAGGCAGGATCGTCTGACCGGGAGGCGGGATGGCCCGCTCAGGCAACTGCGGCCCGGGGAGCGGATGGCAGAATCAGGTCGCCTGCGGCAGCACGGGGGTCGCGCGCGCGTTCGAAATAGCGGGCGATGATCCGCTGCGACACCGGCGAGGCGGCGCCGTGGCGCAGAACATGGCCGTCGATCTGGCCGACACAGGCATATTCAAGCCCGGTGCCGCACAGGAAGGCTTCGTCGGCGGTCCAGGCATCGGCGCGGGTCAACCGGCCTTCGCTGGCGGGGATGCCCAGTTCGGCCGCGATCTCCAGCGTCAGCGCGCGGGTGATGCTGGGCAACACGCCTTCCGACAGCGCCGGCGTCAGCAACTGCCCGTCGCGGACCAGGAACAGGATGGCGGTCGGCGCCTCGGACAGATAGCCATCGGCATTGGCCAGCACGACATTGTCGAACCCCGATGCCTTGGCTTCCAGCATCGCGATCCGCGCGCCGGCATAATTGGAGATGTTCTTGGCCGCCGACGGGAAGGCCAGATCATGGGCGCGCTGCCAGGACGACAGTTTCAGCTTCATGCGCCGGTCTTCGGCCAGCCAGGTCTTGCGGCCCTGTGCGGTCAGGGTCACGGTCAGCAGCGATTGCGCCGCCTGCCCCAGTTCTCCCGGATTGCCGGCCGAAATCGAGGGCCGGACATAGCAGTCGCCCCCGGCGCCGTTGCGCGCCACCAGATCGGCGATGATCCGCCCGATGCCGTCGATGCCCGGATCGGGCAGCCACATCATCTGCGCCGAGCGCGCCAGCCGGTCCAGATGCGGCGCCAGCGCCAGCACTTTCAGCCCGTCATCGGTCTGATAGATGCGGATGCCTTCAAACACAGACACCGCATAGCGCAGCGCAATGCTCGCGGCATGCAGTGTCGCCTGTTCCCACGGCACAACGGCGCCGTCATGAAAGCAGAGCGGATAGGTTTTCGGGCTGCGCTCGGGCATGGGCATGATGTCGTGGCTTCCATTGGGGGCAGTCGCGCGCGCCCTGTCCGTGCCGGCGAACGGCGCAGACGGGCGCGCGATCTTGTCAGGCAGCGGCTTCCTGATAGCGGAACGGTGCCTCGCCGGGCTCGTAGAACCGCGTCAGCATCGCGTCGAAATGGGCGTGACGCAGATCCAGCGCCCGCGCCAGCATCCGGATGCACTGATCCTGCAGTTCCGGGGTCGCCGCATAGCGGCGCAGAAGCTCACGCGCCACCGAGGCATGCTCGTCTTCCAGCTCGCTGACATGATTGTCGGCCTCGGTCGACGAGGCATGATGGACGAAATAGTCATAGCCCGAGGGCGGCAGTTGATAGATGTCGCGCATCACGTCGAGCATCGAGCGCTTGTTGGGGCTGACGATCGGCGGCTGGCCTTCCATCAGCAGCAGTACCGATGCGACGCCCGCGGTGAAATGCACCGAGGTGTTGTTGCAGACACCGACATTGTGGTCGATCACGGCCTGGGTTTCGGGCAGCAGCGGCGCCGATTTGATGTCATCCATGGTCACGCCGACGGCGTTGCCGAAATCGACGAAGGACAGCAGATGGCGGCGGCTGTCGGTCAGCCGGCCGGTCTCTTCCTCATAGATGTTCTCGACCAGCGAGATGCGCAGATCGTAATCGTCGATCCGCGATGCGATACCCAGGATGTTGCGGGTCCAGAAGTTCTTGATCGGCCAGCGATGCATC
Organism: Tistrella bauzanensis; assembly: GCF_014636235.1. Taxonomy (NCBI): domain Bacteria; kingdom Pseudomonadati; phylum Pseudomonadota; class Alphaproteobacteria; order Geminicoccales; family Geminicoccaceae; genus Tistrella; species Tistrella bauzanensis. Next base: position 72,296 of record NZ_BMDZ01000012.1, on the reverse strand, counting down.
ACGAAATTCTGCAGCAGGCGCTGCGTGGCGTTGCCGCTCATGATCAGCTGATAGAGCGGGCTGGTCATCTTCTTGCGCTCGGCAATCATCGCGTCGAGCGTCTGGACGAAGTCGCTCATGTCGGACCTTCCATTTGATCGGTTTGAGCTTGATCGGTGTGGATGTTGAACAACCGGAACGCACTGTCAGGCGGCGCCACGCACCGCAAGATCGGCCTCGACCGGATGCTGCGCCGACAGCCGGTCGGCCAGCAGGGTCAGGAAGCTGGTGCCATTGCGGATCTGTTCATCCCGCAGCGCCCTCAGATCATCGAGATTGAGGTTCAGCGCGGCGGCGAGGCAGTTCTCGTAAAGTGCCGACGAACGCGGATCGACCCAGTCATGCAGATGATCGCGGATCAGCCCGGCCAGGGTCTGGTGGTCATAGGGCCGGCCGGTGCTGCGGTGCATATACACCGCCAGCGCCTCGGTCTGGCAGTTGCCGCCGCCCTTGCCCATGCCGCCGAGCGACCCGTCGACGATGGTGACGCCGGCATCCAGCGCCGCCAGTGTGTTGGCGAAGCCCAGCCTGAGGCCATCATGGGCATGAAAGCCGATGCCCATGCCCGCACCGCCACCGCCATGCACCGGCACCGGCGCCGGCACCGCCGCCACGATGTCGCCGATGCGGCGCGCCACCTCATGCGGGTACAGGCCACCATTGCTGTCGGCGATATAGAACCAGGTGACCCCGGCATCGCGCGACCTGCGCGCCACGTCGGGCGCCAGATCCAGCGGCTGCTCCGAGGCACGGATCAGGTTGATCGCGGCATCCATACCCAGGCTGCGGATACGCTCGGCATGCACCAGCGCCGCGTCGATCCGGGCCGGCGTCGCCGGCATGCGCACCAGACGCACGCCCTGATCGGCCAGCCGGGCATAATCGTCCAGGCCCACCTGATGGACATGCGCCATCACCGTCAGCCCGGCCGCACCCGAGACACGGCGCATCTGATCCAGATACCATGCCGGGCAGCAGGCCGCCGGCCGGCCGTCATACAAGGCTTCGTCCTGAGGCCGGTAATAGCCGACTTCGATATAATCCAGTCCCGATGCCGCGAGCCCCGCCACCAGGGCAGAGGCTTGGCTCGGCGTAAACCTGTGATCGTTGACATATCCGCCATCGCGGAGTGTCACGTCTATGACCCGTATCGTCACGATGTCACACCTGAAGCTGGGCCAGCCCGCAAGCTGCCGTCGACCATGAAGCCGTCCGGAGCCGCCACTGCCTGTGCCGCACCCCGAACGCTCGACTGTCGGCCGCCCCATCTCCGGCGACATGATCGTGGCGCCAGAGCGCACCATTTCAGATCATGAAACCAAAGATAAACGACCCGTGGTTGATATAGTCAGGGAACAATGCCTCTAGAGTCAATTATCCTTTTTCCTGATCGTCCCATGGTTGAATTGCGCTGCAAAAGAGCAGAAGGGGAGCGCCCATGACCCTGACAGCCGCAGAGACCGCAGACGCGGTGATGACACCGGCACGTCCGCTGGTCACCCGCTTCGCGCCCAGCCCAACCGGGCGGCTGCATCTGGGCCATGCGCTGTCGGCGCTGACCGCCCATGATCTGGCCCGGCGGCATGGCGGACGTTTCATATTGCGGATCGAAGACATCGACACCCAGCGCTGCCGGCCCGAATTCCTGGCGGCCCTGCTCGACGACCTGGCCTGGCTCGGCATCACATGGGATGAACCGGTACGGCATCAGTCGGCGCATTTCGGCGACTATCGGCTGGTGCTGGATGGCCTGTCGGCACGCGGGCTGGTCTATCCGTGCTTCTGCACCCGAGGCGACATCGCCGCTGAAATCGCGGCCAGCGCCTCGGCGCCGCATGGCCCGCCGCCGATGGGGCCCGATGGCCCGCTTTATCCCGGCACCTGCCGGCGGCTGAGCACGGCCCATCGTCGGGCAAGGCTGGCGGCGGGCGAGCCCCATGCCCTGCGCCTGGACATGGCGGCGGCGATTTCAGCGGCAGGCGCGCTCGGCTGGGTCGAGATCCAGGACGGTCGGCCACACCGGATCGCGGCCACACCAGCCATTCACGGGGATGTGGTTCTGGCACGCAAGGATGTGCCGGCCAGCTATCATCTGGCCGTCACCCATGACGACGCACTCCAGGGCGTCACCGATGTCGTGCGCGGCCGGGATCTGCGGGCGGCGACCCATCTGCACCGGCTGCTGCAGGCCCTGATGGGCTGGCCGGTCCCGGTCTGGCGGCACCACCGCCTGCTGACCGACGACCGGGGTCAGCGGCTGGCCAAGCGAACCCCCGGTGTGCGGCTGGCCGATCTGCGTGCCGCCGGGGTGACACCCGCCGAGATCCGCCACCGTCTGGGGCTGGCCCCGGTCGGCACCGCGACCGTCTGACCGGTCAGCACGACACAACACCCCACCATGGCCGGCGGCTGGCAGCCGGCCATGGTGGGGTGTTGATGGTTCCGGTGCCTGTATGGCTGTCCTCGTCTCAGCCGGCCCCGTATCGGCCGGCGGCGGACGGCCGGCGTCAGAAGGGCAGCACCCGGTCGGGCGGGGTGTGGCCGTCGATGAAGGTCTTGATGTTGATCAGCACCTTCTCGCCCATGTCGATGCGCGATTCCAGCGTCGCCGAGCCCATATGCGGCAGCAGCACGGCGTTTTCCAGCTCGACCAGCTTCGGGTTGATCGCCGGCTCGTGCTCGAACACGTCCAGGGCCGCGCCGGCGATCTGGCCGTCGCGCAGCATGCGGGTCAGGGCTGCCTCGTCGATCACCTCGCCACGCGCGGTGTTGACGATATAGGCGTCCTTCTTCAGCAGCTTCAGCCGCCGGGCCGACAACAGGTGATAGGTGGCGGGGGTGTGCGGGCAGTTGACCGACACGATATCCACCCGGGCCAGCATCTGATCCAGGCTTTCCCAATAGGTCGCCTCAAGCGGCGCCTCGATATCGGCGTGCAGGCGGTTGCGGTTGTGATAATGGATCGACAGGCCGAAGCCGCGGGCGCGGCGGGCCAGCGCCCGGCCGATGCGGCCCATGCCGATGATGCCCAGGCGCTTGCCCCAGATCCGCCGACCCAGCATATGGGTGGGGCTCCAGCCGTTCCACTCACCCTTGCGCACCATGCGCTCGCCCTCGGTCACCCTGCGGGCCACCGCCAGCAGCAGCGCCATGGTCATGTCGGCGGTATCTTCCGTCAGCACGTCCGGCGTGTTGGTGACGGTGATGCCGCGCTGGCGCGCCGATGCCAGGTCGATATGGTCCGTACCGTTGCCGAAATTGGCGATCAGCCGCAATTGCGGGCCGGCATGGGCCAGCACGCCGGCATCGATCCGGTCGGTGACGGTTGGAACCAGCACATGGGCGGTCTTCACCGCCTCGATCAGTTTGTCCTGCCCCATCGGGACATCGTCATGATTGAGCCGCGTGTCGAACAGCTCCATCATCCGCGTCTCGATCTGCTCGGGCAGCTTGCGGGTGACCACGACCACCGGCTTCGGCTTCACCATCGACACTCTCCCAAAACCCCGCCCACCTTGCACGGGGGCATGTTGCCCGGGCCGCGCCAGGGGCAATACCCCTTGCCGGTGCCGGGGTCCAGCTCCCCCGCGGCACCTGCCCGGTCCCCTTTCTTAGCAAATCGGCCCCGGGGTTACAAACCGGCCGACTGATTGCGTGAAGATCGCCTGCGGCGTAAGGTCTGAAATGCCGCCGGACGGGGTATTGCCGCCCGTTCCCGGCATATGGGCCGGCGCCGGCTCCAGCCGGGAGCCATATGGGCGCCATGCCGGTGGCCACGCCATTCATCCAGGGACCACATGCCGCCGATGTTCCACCGCCTGCTTCGCAGATCCTCCGCCCCGACGCATGCCATCACCAATGGCCGTGCCCCGATCCATGGCCGACCGGATGCCAGGGCATGGCTGCCACCTGTGTTCAGGCTGGCGGCATGTGTGCTTGCCATCTCCGCCATCCTGGCGGCCGGCATGCTGATGACCGGCGGCATCCTGTCTCACGCCGCCGACGACGGCGCGCCGACCGAGGGTGTCGAGGGCGCGACCGCCGGAGATGAGGCCGGCCGGGGCTGGGTGGGGCGCAGCGCCGAACGTCCGCCCCTGCCGCGCTTCGTGTCGATGCGCTCGGCAGAGGTGAATGTCCGCACTGGCCCGGGCACCCGCTATCCGGTCAGCGTGATCTATCATCGCCGCGATCTGCCGGTGGAGATCACGGCGGAATACGAGAACTGGCGCAAGATCCGCGATGTCGAGGGCGCCGAGGGCTGGGCGCATATGAGCCTGCTGTCGGGGCGGCGCACCGCCATCATCACCGGCGAGGTCCGCACCCTCTATGACCGGCCATCCGCCGATGCCGTCGCCCTGCTCAGGGCCGAACCGGGCGTGGTCGGCCGGGTGATGGCGTGTGAGCGCAACTGGTGCGAGATGGACATCGCCAACACCCGCGCCTGGATCCGCCGCGACGAGATCTGGGGGGTCTACCCGGACGAGGATTTCCGCTGACGACCCGCCCGAGCCGCCGACACTCCCTCAGGCGCCGTCCCCCCTTAGGCGCCGTCCCCCCCCTTAGGCGCCGTCGTCGAGCCCCTCGGCCTCGGCGTCTTCCTCAAGGCTGATGAGCGACCGACGGAACCGGGCGGCATGGGCGCGCTCGGCGCGGGCCAGGGTCTCGAACCACTCCGCCGCCTCGATCTGGCCTTCCGCGCGGGCGGTGCGGGCCATTTCCGGGTATGTCTCGGTGGCATCGGCCTCTTCGCTCACGATCGCCGATGCCAGATTTTCGGGCGTTGTGCCGATCGGCATGCCGGTCGCGGGGTCGCCGCCGGCTTCCTCCAGGAATTCCAGATGGCCCAGCGCGTGGCCGGTCTCGCCCTCGGCGATCGACCGGAACACCGCCGCAACGTCGTTGAACCCCTCCACATCCGCCTGACGGGCGAAATACAGGAAGCGGCGGTTGGCGGCCGCCTCGGCCAGAAACGCCTTCACCAGATTGGATTCGGTGCGCGTGCCGGCAAGCGGCGGCTCCGCCTGGGGGGGCTCGGCCTGAGACGGCTCACGGGCGGCTGGGGCGTCGGGCGTGGGGCGCTCGGTCATGCGGGTCCGATCAGCGGATGCGGATGATCACGTCGACGCGGGCGATCGATGCATCGCCCGGCGGCTCCGGCAGGCGGGCGATCTGCACCGCGTCTCCGGGGATATCCTGGAGATGGCCGCCATCCTCGTAGAAGAAGTGATGATGGTGGCTGATATTGGTGTCGAAATACGACCGGCCGCTATCCACCACCAGTTCGCGCAACAACCCTGCCTGCGTGAACTGGTGCAGGGTGTTGTAAACCGTGGCCAGCGACACCGGCAATGCCGCCGCCTGTGCCTCGCGGTGCAGCTCCTCGGCCGTGACATGACGGTCGGTGCCGTCGAGCAGCAGCCGGGCCAGGGCCAGCCGCTGCTTGGTCGGCCTCAGGCCTGCGGCCTTCAGCTTCTCAAGCACGGCGGTATAGGGGCGGTTGATGGACATTCCCGGCATCTCGGTCTGTTGGGGGCCTCTGTCATGTCGGCGCTGCTTGCCGCTGCCGCCGGCCCCATGAAGACGGGGCCCGGCCGCAACAGCGTGTGACTTCATGAAAGTCGCGCTCTGACGGGCGGTTAGCCAGGAATTTAGGTGCGTTCTATGCTGAGTGCAAGGCCGGAGGCGGGCAATTCCGCTCTCCGGCCCCGGCTCCAGGCGGTTGACGCAGGTCTGGCGGCTTCAGGCGGGCATCCGGGCCGGGCTCAGTCGCCGGTCCGGATGCGCTCGACCAGTTCGCGCACGCTCGGGACGAAGCCGTTCGAATAGAACGGGTCGTCGGCGAAGCGATAGGCGTTATGGCCGGCGAACATCAGCTCATGCTCGACATCCGATCCGTGGGCGATGTTCTGCAGGGTCTTCTGAATGCAGAAACTGCGCGGATCGGCCCGCCGGCCGGTGGTCCATTTCTCGTTGGCCGCCCAGTTGCTGAACTGGCAGGCCGACAGGCAGCCCATGCAGTCGATCTGGTCGGTATGGATCTGCTTCGCCGCGTCACCATCCACGAAGATCAGGGTGCTGTCGGGCGTCTTCATCGCCTCGTCATACCCGTCCGCCATCCAGCCCTGCGCCCGCTCGTGGTCATGGGCGGTCACATAGACCGGCCGGCCGCGGGCACCGATCGGCAGCGCCACCTCGTGGTCGCCCACCGGCTCGGTGGTATAGGCGATCTGGCGCTCGCTGCGGCCGCGCAGCTCCATCAGGAAGTCGTTGTTGACCGCCGAGGAATAGAAGCCGGTCGGGCTGAACTTGTGCAGATACACATCCCCCGGCTTCAGCGTCCGCAGCCGCTGCTTCCAGGCGTCGGAAATCGGGCTTTCCTGGGTCAGCAGCGGTCGGGTTCCGAACTGGAACGCCACCGGTGCCACCTCGGGATCGTCGATCCAGTGTTCCCACTCGCGCAGATACCACACGCCGCCGGCCATGATGATCGGCACGTTCTTCAGGCCGACCTCGTTCATCAGCGTGCGCAGCTCGCGCACGCGCGGATAGGGCGATTGCGGCTCCCGCGGGTCTTCGGCATTGGTCAGGCCGTTATGGCCGCCGGCCAGCCACGGATCTTCATAGACCACGCCGCCCAGCAGGTCGGAAAACCGGTGATAGGCGCGCTTCCACAGCGCCCGGAAGGCGCGGGCGGACGACACGATCGGGTAGTAGTACACCCCGTGCTCGGCCGCGATCTGGGCCACGCGATAGGGCATGCCGGCCCCGCAGGTCACGCCGTGGATCAGGCCCTTGGCCCCTTCCAGAACGCCCTGAAGCACGGTTTCGGCGCCACCCATCTCCCACAGCACGTTGATATGGATCCGGCCTTCGCCGTTCGCCATCTCATGCGCGATGCGGGCCTGGGTGATACCGCCGCGAATGCCATAGGCGACCAGTTCGCCATGACGCTCACGCCGGGTCTTGCCATAATAGGTCTGGGGGATCGGCCGGCCGTCTTCATCGAAGCTGTCGGCGTTCACGCCCGAAAACGTGCCGACACCGCCAGCCGCGGCCCAGGCGCCAGAGCTTTCGCCGTTAGAGACGGCGACGCCTTTCCCGCCTTCGACCAGGGGCAGGACTTCCCGTCCGGACAGGAGGATGGGGTTCAAGGGCTTCACGCTGCCTCCGCTACTCGTCCTTGCGTTCTTTACCGACCCGATGACCGTTCAGGCCTCATTCCGGGTCGCGCCGATGCATGTTTCTCCCGCCCTGTCGCCGGCCCGATCCTGAACGGTAACGAGCCCGCATGGCGGGTTGAGCGATACTTGGCCATGGTTCGTAGCCAAGTCCAGCCCCGCGGGTCCGGCTTTTTCGCACCGCACCCGGCTGACAGCCCTGCGCCGGCCACAGGCATCCCCACATATGCGGAAAGCCTCCGGCCGGCGCAGATCAGTTCAAAACGCGCACTTCCAACCGGCCCGGGGCCGGTTGATCCTGCGGATTACCGCGGGCCGCGGGGCTTGCGCGGACGGTCGCCACGGTCGCCGCGATCCCGGTCGCCGCGGGGCTCGCGATCGCCGCGCGGTTCACGATCGCCGCGCGGTTCACGGGGCTCGCGGGTGTCGGGCAGTTCCTCGCCGGTCGCCTGATCGACAACCCGCATCGACAGCTTCACCTTGCCGCGGTCGTCGATGCCCAGCACCTTGACCTTGACCTCGTCGCCCTCGTTGATCACGTCGGTGACCTGGGCCACACGCTCGCCCGACAGCTCGGAAATATGGACCAGGCCGTCGCGGGTGCCGATGAAGTTCACGAAGGCGCCGAATTCGACCACCTTCACGACCTTGCCGGTATAGATCGTGCCGATCTCCGGCTCGGCGACGATGCCCTTGATCCAGTTGATCGCGGCCTCGACCGCCTTCACGTCGACCGCGGCCACCCGGATGGTGCCGTCATCCTCGATGTCGATCTTGGCGCCGGTCTGCTCGGTGATCTCGCGGATCACCTTGCCACCGGTGCCGATCACTTCACGGATCTTGTCCTTGGGGATGTTGATCGTGGTGATCCGGGGGGCGTTGGCGCTCACCTGCTCACGCGCGCCACCCAGTGCCTCGGACATGCGGCCCAGAATGTGCATGCGGCCGTCGCGGGCCTGGCCCAGCGCCACCTTCATGATCTCTTCGGTGATGCCGGTGATCTTGATGTCCATCTGCAGCGCGGTGACGCCGACATCGGTGCCGGCCACCTTGAAGTCCATGTCGCCCAGATGGTCTTCATCGCCCAGGATGTCCGACAGCACGGCGAAGCCGTCGTCTTCCTTGATCAGGCCCATGGCGATGCCGGCCACGGGGCGCTTCAGGGGCACGCCCGCATCCATCATCGACAGCGAGCCGCCGCAGACCGTGGCCATCGACGACGAGCCGTTCGACTCGGTGATCTCCGACACGATCCGGATGGTGTAGGGGAACTCGGTCTTGGTCGGCAGCACGGCGCGCAGCGCGCGCCAGGCCAGCTTGCCATGGCCGATTTCGCGGCGGCCGGGGCTGCGCAGGAAGCTCGCCTCGCCGACCGAATAGGGCGGGAAGTTGTAATGCAGCATGAAATGCTCGCGATACTCGCCTTCGAGCATGTCCATGATCTGCTCGTCCTGGCCGGTGCCCAGCGTGGTCACCACCAGCGCCTGGGTTTCGCCGCGGGTGAACAGGGTCGAGCCATGAGCGCGGGACAGCAGGCCCACTTCCGAAACGATCGGACGCACGGTCTTCAGGTCGCGGCCGTCGATGCGCACGCCGTCCTTCAGAATCCGGCCGCGCACGATCTTGGCTTCCAGGCCCTTGAAGGCGCCCGACACCATCTGACCGTCCAGGCCCTCGCCCGCCACCAGCGCCTCGACGGTCTTGTCCTTGACCGCCTTGATCGCCTGCTGGCGCTGCTGCTTCACCACCAGGCCGTAAGCCTGTTCCAGACCGGCGCGGGCCACCGCGTCGACCCGGGCGGCAACCGGCTTGGCGGCCGGATTCTCAGGAACCGACCAGGGCTCCTTGGCGCATTCCTCGGCCAGGTCGATGATCGCGTCGATCACCGGCTGCATGCCGTCATGACCGAACATGACAGCGCCCAGCATCACCTCTTCCGACAGTTCCTGCGCTTCCGACTCAACCATCAACACGGCTTCGTCGGTGCCGGCGACGATCAGGTCCAGCGCCGTCTCGGGCATCTGCGACCGGGTCGGGTTCAGCACGTACTGGCCATTGATGTAACCGACGCGGGCGCCGGCGATCGGGCCCAGGAAGGGGATGCCCGAAATGGTCAGCGCGGCCGAGGCCGCCACCATCGACACGATGTCGGGGTCGTTCTCGGTGTCGTGGCTCAGCACGGTGCAGATGATCTGCGTCTCGTTGCGATAGCCATCGGCGAACATCGGGCGGATCGGACGGTCGATGAGACGCGAGGTCAGCGTCTCCTTCTCGTTCGGCCGGCCCTCACGCTTGAAGAAGCCACCGGGGATCTTGCCCGCGGCGAAGGCCTTCTCCTGATAATTGACCGTCAGCGGAAAGAAATCGACGCCGGGCTTGGGCTCGCGATGGGCAACCACGGTCGCCAGCACGGCGGTGTCACCATAGGTGGCGAGCACGGCGCCGTCGGCCTGGCGCGCGATGCGGCCGGTCTCGAAGCTGAGCTTGCGCCCGGCCCACATCACTTCCTTGCGATAAATCGTAAACATCGTCTCGGTCTCTCTCTTCCATTCCATCGGCGCAACCCTCGGCGGTGCAGGACAGGCGGGCTCCGCCGGACCCGGCCGTCCACACTCAGAAGCGCCCGGTGCATCCAGGCACCGGCGCGCCCCGGGGGTCACGCGGGCGGTACCGCCGGCGCCCGTCTGTCCGGCGCATCCGATCGGCGGTCCGCGTCGCAGCCGCATCCGGGCAGATCCCGGACCGGCTGCTTCAAGTCCATCGGGGGTTCCTGATCACTCCACCTGCCCCGACGGCAGCGATATCCCGCAACATCCGTCCCATGACGGCGGCGGGTCGAGCCTTTCAATCCATCCACGGCGGGCGGCGATTGTCTGCCGTTCGCGGCGGTCCGGATCGGGGCAGGCCCCGCCCCCCTGAACATCCGATGCGGTGGCCGCGCCTCAGGCGATGCCGGAGAGCGCCCATTCATCCAGTTGCCGCCGCGTCACCGGCAACCGGCAAGGCAAAGGGGGGCGCGACCGGCACCCCCCTTCGACCTTCAGATCACTTGCGCAGACCCAGACGCTGGATCACTTCCTTATAGCGGCCGTCGTCGTTCCGGCGCAGATAGTCGAGCAGCTTGCGGCGCTGGCTGACCATCTTCAGCAGGCCACGCCGGGAATGGATGTCCTTGGCGTGGGTCTTGAAGTGCTCGGTCAGGTTGCGGATCCGCTCGGTCAGGATGGCGACCTGGACTTCCGGGGAACCGGTGTCGTTGGTGCCACGGGAATATTCCGTGACCAGCTCGGTCTTACGGGATTTGGTAATCGACATCGGGTGTCCTTCCTTGGGTTCAGCCGGCGCTGCTGGGCAGGGCGCCGAGGTTGAAGCCGCGGACCGAACGGAGAACGCCGCCCTCCACCCGTGCAAGCGCCACAAGGCGCCCGTCGAGTGTCGCGCGGACAAGTTGTCCTTCGGAAGCGGCCGGCTCCCGCACAGAGCGCCCGTTGCGGAGCGCGTCTGCGTCGGGACCGGTCAGGGCCAGCGCCGGGATGTCGTCCAGCGCGGTCTCGACCGGAAACAGGTGGTCTTCGAGCGCGGCACTATGCACCAGCGCATCGAGCTTTTCCAGAGTGATTGCATGGGCTTCGGTGAAGGCGCCGGACCGGGTCCGCCGCAGCATCGACAGATGCCCCACCGTGCCCACCTCCAGCGCCAGATCGCGGCCGATGGCGCGGGCATAGGTGCCCTTGCCGCAGGCCAGCCGGAACCGGGCGTGATCAGCGTCGATGATCCCGGTCAGGTCCAGCGCATCGATCCGCACCCGGCGCACCGGCATCTCAGGGGTCTCGCCGGCGCGGGCCAGCGCATAGGCGCGCCGGCCGGCCAGCTTGATCGCCGAATAGGCCGGCGGCACCTGGTCGATCTCGCCCAGAAACGCCGGCAGTGCGGCCTCGATCGCCGCCCTGTCGGGGCGGTGATCGCTGGTCTCGACCACGGCACCTTCACGGTCGTCGGTCTCACGCGCCTCGCCCCAGCGCAGATCGAAGATGTATTCCTTGGCACCGTCCATGGCGTGGCCGACGGTCTTGGTCGCCTCGCCCAGCGCCACCGGCAGCACGCCCGATGCCAGCGGGTCCAGCGTGCCGGCATGGCCGACCTTGGCGGCGTTGGTGATCCGCTTCACCGCCGCAACCGCCTGAGCAGAGCTCATGCCCTCGGGCTTGTCGATGGCCAGCCAGCCGTCGATCGGCTCACCCCGGCGCCTGCGCGACACCGGGCTCAGCCCTCGCCCCGCCGGGCATCATCGTCGCGGGCATCATCGTCGCCGGCATCGGCCTCGCCATCCGAACCATCCTCATCCAGCCCGTCTTCATCCAGATCACGGCGGATCACCGGCTTGGCCAGCAGGCGGTCGATATGGGCGGCATAGTCGAAGCCGGTATCCAGCCTGAACAGCAGCCGAGGGGTGAATTTCAGCGACACCTGCCGGCCGATGCCCCGCTGAAGCTGCGCGGCCGAGCGGGCCAGCGCCTTGATCACCACCTGGGCACCGTCGCTGTCGAGCCCCAGGGGCGAGACATAGGCGGTGGCGGTGCGCAGATCCGGGGTCATCCGCACCTCGCTCACCGTCACCGGGCGGCCGTCGAGCTCGGGGTCATGGGTTTCGCCGCGCATCAGCAGCTCCGCCAGCACCTGGCGGATCTGTTCGCCGACACGAAGCTGGCGCTGGGTTGGTCCGGCAGCGCCTTGGGCGCGTTTGGGCATGATGTCAGTCTGCCGTTCACTAAAAGAAAAACACGTGGGGCGCCGCCGAAGATGGCCGCCGCATGATCGAAAAACGCCAGGGCCGGCCGGATATACCCGGTCGGCCCTGGCGCCTTACCCTGTCCTGCGGCCGGGATCAGGCGGCCGGTCGCCAGCTCAGGCCAACGACCTCAGATCGGCGACTTCAGCTGGGCGGCGATCTCTTCGACCTCGAAGGCCTCGATCACGTCGCCATTGCGCAGATCCTGGTAGTTGTCGAAGGCCATGCCGCATTCCTGGCCGGCCCGCACTTCCTTGGCGTCGTCCTTGAAGCGCTTCAGCGAGCTGAGCGTGCCCTCGTGGATGACCACGTCGTCGCGCAGCAGGCGAACCTTGCTGTCGCGGCGGACATAGCCTTCCGTGACCACACAGCCGGCGATCTTGCCGACCTTGGTGATCGCGAAGACTTCGCGGATCGTCGCCTGACCCGTGATCGTCTCGCGACGGATCGGGGCCAGCATGCCTTCCAGCATGCCCTTCACGTCATTGGTCAGGTCATAGATGACCGAGTAGTAGCGCAGATCCAGGCCTGCCTGACGCGCCAGATCCCGCGCCTGGGCGTTGGCCCGGACGTTGAAGCCGATGATCAGGCCATTGCTGGCCTGGGCCAGGGTCACGTCCGACTCGTTGATGCCGCCGACGGCGCCATGCAGCATGCGGACCGCGACTTCCTCGTTGCCGAGCTTGGCCAGCGTGGAGGTGATCGCTTCCAGCGAGCCCTGCACGTCGGTCTTGACCAGCACCGGCAGCTCTTTCTTCGCCCCGGCCGAGATCTCCGACAGCATCTGTTCGACAGTGCCACGAGCCCCGAGTGCGGTGGCCGCACGGGCACGCTGCTCGCGCTCGGACCGGAAGTCCGAGATTTCACGGGCCTTGCGCTCGTCTTCCACCACAACCAGTTCGTCACCCGCCTGCGGAACGCCCTGGAGACCCAGGATTTCCACCGGCACCGACGGCCCGGCCTCTTCGAGCTTGCGGCCCTTGTCGTCGATCAGCGCACGCACGCGGCCCCACTGGCTGCCGACCACGAAGGCGTCGCCGGTCTTCAGCGTGCCCTTCTGGACCAGCACGGTCGCAACCGGACCACGGCCCTTGTCGAGCTTGGCCTCGACCACGGCGCCCTGGGCGGCGCGGCCGGTATTGGCGCGCAGTTCCAGCACCTCGGCCTGCAGCAGGATGGCTTCCAGCAGCTTGTCGAGGTTGTAGCCGGTCTTGGCCGAGACCTCGACGGCGATGATGTCGCCGCCCAGTTCTTCCAGAACCAGTTCGTGCTGAAGCAGCTCGTTGCGCACCCGTTCGGGGTTCACGCCCGGCTTGTCGATCTTGTTGATCGCAACCACGATCGGCACACCGGCGGCCTTGGCGTGATTGATCGCCTCGACCGTCTGCGGCATCACGCCGTCATCGGCCGCGACCACCAGCACCACGATGTCCGTCACCTGCGCGCCACGGGCACGCATGGCGGTGAAGGCGGCATGGCCGGGAGTATCGAGGAAGGTGACGTGATCGCCGGTTTCCAGCTCGACCTGATAGGCGCCGATATGCTGGGTGATGCCGCCGGCCTCGCGGGCCACGACATCGGTCTTGCGCAGCGCATCCAGCAGCGAGGTCTTGCCGTGGTCGACATGGCCCATCACCGTCACCACCGGGGCGCGGTGGGTCAGGTCATCATCGGTATCGTCGAGACCCAGGATGCCCAGTTCCACATCGTCCTCGGCCACGCGCTTCACCCGGTGACCGAATTCGGTCGCGACCAGTTCGGCCGTGTCCGCGTCGATCGCCTGATTGATGGTGGCCATCACGCCCAGCGTCATCAGCTTCTTGACGACGTCGCCACCGCGCACCGCCATGCGGTTCGCCAGTTCCTGCACCGAGATCACCTCAGGCACGATCACGTCACGGATGACGCGGGCCTGGGGTTCGGCCTGCCGACCGGCGCGGCGCATGCGTTCGCGCTGACGGCGCATGGCCGCCTGGCTGCGCTGGCGTTCGCCCTCGTCGCCGCCTTCGACCAGACGCTTGATCTCGCCCTTGCCACCACGGCGACGATCGTCGCCGGGGCGCGCGGCCGGGGTCGCACGTTTGTTCGCGGCCTTGGCGCGGCTCTCTTCCTCGTCACGCTCGACCTTGCGGGCACGTTCGGCCGCACGGGCACGGGCGCGCTCGACATCATCGTCGAGAACCGGGGTGGTGGTGGCGCCGGGGGCCGCCGGCCGGGCACCGCCCGGACGATCGCCACGCGGCGGGCCGCCGGGGCGATCGCCGCTGCGGAAATCAGGCCGGGCCGCGCCACCGGGGCGGTCACCACTGCGGAAATCGGGCCGGTCACCACGCGGGGCACCGCCAGCCGGGCGGTCGCCACTGCGGAAATCGGGCCGGTCACCACGCGGGGCACCGCCAGCCGGGCGGTCGCCACTGCGGAAATCGGGCCGGTCACCGCGCGGAGCGCCGCCAGCCGGGCGGTCACCGCTGCGGAAATCGGGCCGGTCACCGCGCGGAGCGCCGCCACCGGGACGGTCGCCACTGCGGAAATCGGGCCGGTCACCACGCGGGGCACCGCCAGCCGGGCGGTCGCCACTGCGGAAATCGGGCCGGTCACCACGCGGGGCACCGCCAGCCGGGCGGTCGCCACTGCGGAAATCGGGCCGGTCACCACGCGGAGCGCCGCCAGCCGGGCGGTCACCGCTGCGGAAATCGGGCCGGTCACCACGGGGCGCGCCGCCACCGGGGCGGTCACCACTGCGGAAATCGGGCCGGTCACCACGCGGGGCACCACCAGGGCGATCGCCACGCGGGGCGCCACCAGTGCGGTCACCGCTGCGGAAATCGGGCCGGTCACCACGCGGGCCGCCGCCACCCGCCGGACGCTCGGTCCGGGGGCTGTCGCCTCGCGCCTCAACGGTGCGCGGGGTCTCGGCACGGGGCGCCGGCGCCTCGGGTGCCGGGGCAACCGGTGCCGCGGCCGCGGCCGCACGGGCCTCGATCTCGCGACGGGCGGCGTCCTCGGCCTCGCGGCGCGCCGCTTCCTCGGCCGCCTTGCGGGCGGCCTCCTCGGCGACCTTGCGGGCCTCTTCCTCGACCTTGCGGCGAGCCTCGTCCTCGATCTTGCGACGCGCTGCTTCCTCGGCCCTGCGGACCTCTTCCTCAGCGCGGCGCTTCTGATCGCTGATCGCCTGTTCAAGCGCCCGCAGGCGCACATCCCGCTCGTCCTGCGTCAGGCCGCCGTCAGCAGCGGCGCCACGCGCACGACCGCGACCGCCGCCGGAACCGCTCCGGTTGCCCTGCTCGGGCACCGACACGGTCCGCTTGCGCTTGACCTCGACCGTCACGGTCTTGGAACGGCCGTGCGAGAAGTTCTGGCGAACCTGGGCGCCTTCCGCCGCAGGCTTCCTCCTCAGCTCAAGACGCCCGGCTCCCGACAGGCTGAGCGCCTTCTTCTGGCCGTCCTCGTTGGTCTCGCTCATATCGCTCCGGTTATCCGTTCTCTCTCAAGCCGGCCGACACCCGGTCGACAGGGTAGGGGGCATCCCTGAAACCCGCGAGACGCTGGGCAGCGCCCAGGAAACGCTTCGCGAGCCGTCCTTCGGCAATCGCGACATTGACCGCGTTCTCGCGTCCGAGAGCACGACCCATTTCATCGCGGGTCAATAGTGCGACGACAGGAACGCCCTTCAGCGCTCCCATGCGGGAGGCGGCCGTCTCTCCGGCATCCGATGCCAGGGAAATGGCGCCGACGGTGCCGGCATCGAGCCAGCTCCGCACTTTTTCGTATCCGGCGACAACCGCTCCCGCCCGGCGGCCGAGCCCAAGATATTCCAAACACCGGGCAGTTAGCAATCGCTCGACCGTCCCGATCAGGTCATCGCCGACCTGCGTCTGTGTCCGGAAGGCTCTTGAGAACAACCGGCGCTTGATTGCGATGGTCAGTGACGCCCGATCGGCAGTCACCCACGCACCGCGTCCCGGCAGGCTGGCGTCGACATCCGCGACCACCCGCCCTTCGGGGTCGAGCACGAAACGGATCAGCCCGTCGGGCGATCCGCTCCGGCCCTTGACGATGCAGCGGCGTTCAGGCGCACGGTCGCGCGGCCCCGCATCGGTCGGCAGGTCGTCGCCTGCCGCCGCGTCGGGTATCGCCACCATGCCGTCCGGCATTGCCGGATCGATCGCCACCACCATCATCGCTCCGTTCATGGCCCGGCGCCATGGGGTTCCGGGCCGCGTTCATATCAGGCCTTGGCGCCGTCGACGCCGGCATCGGCCGCATCACCAGCACCAGCCTCGGCGCCGACGGCGTCACCGTCATCCGCCACCTCGCCAGCCGCCGGTTCGTCCTCGAACCAATGGGCGCGGGCGGCCATGATGATGCGGTTGGCCTCGGCCTCGTCCAGCGTGCCGGCGGGCAGAAGCTCGATCAGCTCGTCGCCCGACAGGTCGGCCAGGTCGTCGAGGGTCTTCACCCCCTTCTCACCCAGCTGCGCCAGCATCAGCGGCGTCATGCCCTCGATCTCGGCGACCGCGTCCTCGACACCCAGCTCGCGGCGTTTGTCGTCCATGCGCCGGTCGCGGGCTTCCAGGAACACCTGGGCGCGGTTCTGAAGCTCGGCCGCGACGTCGGGATCGAAACCCTCGATGCCCGACAGTTCATCCTCGGCCACGAAGGCGATTTCCTCAATCGATTCGAAGCCCTCGGTCACCAGAAGCTGAGCGATCACCTCGTCGACGTTCAGTGCCTCGATGAACAGCCGCGAGCGTTCGCGGAACTGTTCCTGGCGCCGCTCCGACTCCTCGGTCTCGGTGACGATATCGATGTCCCAGCCGGTCAGCTGCGATGCCAGGCGGACGTTCTGGCCACGCCGGCCGATGGCCAGCGACAGCTGTTCATCCGGCACCACCACTTCGATCCGCTGGGTATCCTCGTCCAGCACCACCTTGGCGACTTCCGCCGGGGCCAGCGCATTGACCAGGAAGGTCGCGGTATCGGGCGACCACGGAATGATGTCGATCTTTTCGCCCTGCAGTTCGGCAACCACCGCCTGCACCCGCGAGCCGCGCATGCCGACGCAGGCACCGACCGGGTCGATACTGCTGTCGTTGCTGGTCACCGCGATCTTGGCGCGCGATCCCGGATCGCGGGCGCAGCCCTTGATCTCGATGATGCCGTCATAGATTTCGGGCACTTCCTGCGCGAACAGCTTCGCCATGAACATCGGATGGGTGCGCGACAGGAAGATCTGCGGCCCCCTGGGTTCCTCGCGCACCGAATAGATATAGGCGCGGACCCGGTCGCCGACCCGGAAGCTTTCCCGCGGCAGCAGTTCATCGCGGCGCATCACGGCTTCGGCGCGGCCCAGATCGACCACGACGCTGCCATATTCGGCGCGCTTGACGATGCCGTTGATGATCTCGCCGACCCGTTCCTTGAACTCGTCGAACTGGCGCAGGCGCTCGGCCTCGCGCACCTTCTGCACGATCACCTGCTTGGCGGTCTGGGCGGCGATGCGGCCGAAATCGATCGGCGGCAGCGGGTCGACCAGGAAATCGCCGGGGGCGGCGTCGGGCTTGCGGTGGCGGGCATCGGCAACCGTGGTCTGGGTCGCTTCGTCCTCGACCTCGTCGACCACCTGGGTATAGCGGTACAGACGGATCTCGCCGGTCTTGCGGTCGATGGTGGCCCGGATATCGTGATCCTGGCCGTATTTGCGCCGACCCGCGGTCTGGATCGCCTGTTCCATGGCTTCGAGCACGCTGTCGCGGTCGATCGACTTCTCGCGGGCAACCGCGTCAGCGACCTGTAGCAGCTCGTGCCGGACCGGGCCGGTGTTGAAGTTGATGTCCATGGGGCGCACTCAGCTCCGGTTATCCTGGACGGCGGCGATCAGCTCATCGGTGAGGATCAGCTTCGCCGACGAAATCTCGTCGAAAGGCAGGGCCGCTTCAGCGCCGTCATCCAGACGGATCGCGACCAGCCCGCCATCACGCACGCCGGCAAGCCGACCGCGGAACCGCTTGCGGCCCTCATGCGGGCGCCGCAGTTCCATCTTGGCCTCAAAGCCGGCGAACCGCTCGAAATCCTTGAACCGGGTCAGCGGCCGGTCGATGCCGGGGGAGCTGACCTCAAGTGCATAGGCCTCGGTGATCGGATCCTCGACGTCGAGCAGCGCCGACACGACATTGCTGATCTCGGCGCAGTCATCGACCGTCATCAACTGACCGTCGGTGCGCTCGGCCATGATCTGCAAGGTGGCGTTGGTGCCCGATCGGAACACGATGCGCACGACCTCGTAACCGAGATCGCCGATGGCCGGCTCGATCAGCTCGGTGATACGACGAACGACGTCCATGCGCTCCTCCAGTGGCGGGGCGAGGCCAGACCGGCGCGGGCGACTGGCCCGACACAGGTGATGGTCCGACGCGGCACAAACAAAAAAAGGCGGGCCCAAGGCCCACCCGGCGGAAGCTGCATGTGACCGCGACCTCCGGCGTGCCCACGCCGGATACCCCTCCGGTCCCTCACCGGGGCGGAAGGCTCGTCGGCTTGGGCGCTGGCGGGATCGCCGGCGGTCCGCAAACGCGGACGACGGTCAATATACGCATATGTAACGGAACCGCAAGGAGTTTGTCCCCGGGGGCGCCCGCGCCCCGCCGTCCATCCGCCGCAACCTCGCCTGCCTGCAATCGGCGCCTCAGCGAACGTGGGGGTGTCACTGCGGCCAGACAAGGCCGCCCAGAGCGATTCCGCGCTGGAAACACGCCGGATCTTCGGAAAAAGCACGCAGCCCCCCAGAAAAATGCTCAGGTCTTCAGAAACCGCATGAACACCGGCACCCGTCCCGCGGCGCGGGCCTTGGCCTCATAGCGGGTCTCGATCTGGCCGTCGGGCCGCCGCTGCCAGTCGCCTGGCCGGCGTGCCGTCCATGTGAAGGCCGGATGGGCGCGAACATGGGCCAGTGTCCAGGCACACAGATCGGTATGATCGGTGGCGGCCGTCAGCTCGCCGCCCGGCTTCAGCACCCGGGCCAGCGCCGCCACCGTCTCGGGCTGGATGAAACGGCGCTTGGCGTGGCGGCGCTTGGGCCAGGGGTCCGAGAACAGCAGATAGACCCGGTCGAGACAGGCATCGGGCAGCACGTCCAGCAGGCGGGCGGCATCATCGCCCAGCACCCGTACATTGCGCAGGCCGCGGACCTCCAGTTCAACCAGAAGCGCCGACATGCCGCCGATATAGGGCTCGCAGCCGATGAAGCCGGTGTCGGGCTCGGCCTCGGCCCTGGCGATCAGATGCTCACCGCCGCCGAAGCCGATTTCCAGCGCCAGCGCCGCCGGCGGATGATCGAACAGCGCATAGGGGTCGATCGGCGACAGCGACCCGCCCTCGCCGCGCGGCGGCAGCGCAATCGCCAGCGCCGGCAGCGTCTGCTCCAGCACCCGGCTGCGATTGGCTTTCAGCGGCCGGCCGATGCGGCGGCCGAAGTGGCGCCGACCAACACTGTCGCCATGGCTGTCGGCGTCATCGGCATCAGAGACGGTCGTGGCGGCGGGCGGGGCGGCGGGCTTATGGCTTGAAACGGTCATCGGCTGTCCGGTGTCCGGGCTGGTCAGAGGGGTGGGCTGTCGACAAAAAAGCGGGCGGCACCCGGATCTCCGGATGCCGCCCCTTGCTGATCGCATGGATCAGGATCAGAGCACAAGCTGCTTGATCGCCTCCACCAGATCGGTCTTCTCCCACGAGAAGCCGCCATCGGCCTCGGGCTCGCGCCCGAAATGGCCATAGGAGGCGGTGCGGGCAAAGATCGGCTTGTTCAGCTGCAGATGCTCGCGGATGCCGCGCGGGGTCAGGTTCATCACCTCGCGCATCGCCGCTTCCAGCCTGGCCTCGTCAACCGTGCCGGTGCCGTGGGTGTCGACATAGACCGACAGCGGATGCGACACGCCGATAGCATAAGAGAGCTGGATGGTGCAGCGATCGGCCAGCCCGGCCGCCACCACGTTCTTCGCCAGATAGCGCGCGGCATAGGCGGCCGACCGGTCGACCTTGGTCGGATCCTTGCCCGAGAAGGCGCCGCCACCATGGGGTGCTGCACCGCCATAGGTGTCGACGATGATCTTGCGCCCGGTCAGGCCGGCATCGCCATCCGGGCCGCCGATCACGAAATTGCCGGTCGGATTGATATAGAGATGGGCGTCGTCGCACATCCAGCCCGCAGGCAGCGAGGCCTCGATGATCGGCCGCACGGCGGCCTTCACCTCGTCCTGGGTGACGCCGGCGATGTGCTGGGTCGACAACACGATCGAGGTGGCGCCCACCGGCTTGCCGCCTTCGTATTGCAGGGTCACCTGGCTCTTGGCGTCGGGGCCAAGCAGCGCCACGTCGCCCGAGCGGCGGGCCGCACGCAGATTGCGCAGGATGGTGTGGGCATAGTGGAGCGGCGCCGGCATCAGCGCGTCGGTTTCCCGGCAGGCATAGCCGAACATGATGCCCTGGTCGCCGGCGCCCTCATCCTTGTTGCCGGCGGCATCGACGCCGACCGCGATATCGGCCGACTGATCGTGCAGAAGCACTTCGATCCTGGCGGTCCGCCAGTGGAAGCCGTCCTGCTCGTAACCGATGTCGCGGATGACGTCGCGCGCCACCTGCTCGATGGTTTCGGGCGAGGTGTCGCCCTTGGAGCGGATCTCACCCGCAATCACCACCCGATTGGTGGTCGCGAGCGTTTCACAGGCGACCCGCGAGAACGGGTCGGCAGACAGAAGATGGTCGAGAACGGCATCCGAAATCCGGTCACAGATCTTGTCTGGATGGCCTTCGGAGACCGACTCGCTGGTGAACAGGTAGTTGCTGCGGGCCATGACGCGTCTTCAACCCCTCAAGAACCGACGACGAACCGTGGCTCCGACCACGGTCCGGGCAACCTCGCGGGCTTTCAGCCCGCCGGTTGCCTACGATGGACTCCGTGCGTCTGGGTTCTCGGCGGGTTGACACGGGAATGCGCCCACCAAGCCCACTTAGCGCACTGTTTAACGTGGCGGCAAGCGGCACAAATCCGACCACGGATGATCTGGCATACCCACGCTCTCACAGGTCACGCTTGCGGGACATGTGATTTTCGCGCATTGGTTTTGCTCAAACCCTCGGATGAAACTTCCACGACGTGCTTCCGGAATCAAGCACGTTTTTCAGGCACCGGTGCCGATCGCGTCGCTCATCGACCGCGCCAGATCAATCACACGGGTGCGGGTGCGTGCATCGGGAATGCGGGCGAAGTCGAAGGCCAGCATCTGGGCGTCCGGGCCTTCCATCACCGCCCAGTCGAAGCCGTCGTCGACGCTGATCAGCCCGCGTCCTCCCGCCACCGCTTCTGCCTGATCATAGAAGAACGATACCGGCACATCCAATGCATGGGCGATCAGGAACAGCCGGCCCGCGCCGATGCGATTGGTGCCGCGTTCATATTTCTGGATCTGCTGGAAGGTCAGTCCCACCCGCTGCCCCAGCTTTTCCTGGCTGAGCCCCAGAAGCTGCCGGCGCAACCGCACGCGTCCACCGACATGAGCGTCAATCGGGTTCAGTCTCGTCACCATCCGCGTCATCCCTCCTCGCACCCCGCAGGCCTCGTTTCCGACCTGTTACCAGCCGGATAGATGACATCACGCCATGGCATGGGTCAACCCCGGCGCGCGCATGGGGCTGCATGAAACGCGTATTCCGGGTTGCATTCCCGGTCACACTCGCCTCCAGTGACAGGTTGAACACGCATCAGTTGCTTATCCCGCAGACTCGACATCGCAAAGTAGTCTACTGACTCTCCGGGGGAAAATCAGATCGCTGATCCAACCGTCCTGCGGGATTTCCTCAGGAAGAAAAGTCAGCAATCAGACACTGCAAGATAACGAGAAGGTCATGCGAAAATATATCAAGATCCTGTGAATGCTCAGGCAGCACCGGTATTGCGGCGTGTGGTCAGAAAACCTGCCACCATCACCAGCAGGGCCGCGATGCCGGCGGCCTCGTCGCCCATCCGGGCATAGATGGTCGGTGCCAGCGCCACCGGCAGCGGGCCATCCAGCACGCCGCGCCGGTCCAGGGGCAACAGCGCCACGATCCGCCCCAGCGGGTCGACGATCGCCGATATGCCGTTATTGGCGGCACGGACCAGCGGCAGGCCTTCCTCGATCGCCCGCATCCGGGCGGCGGCGAAATGCTGGAAGGGACCGGCGGTCAGGCCGAACCAGCCGTCATTGGTGACGTTCAGCAGAAAGCCCGGCCGGGTGGCGGGGTCGGCCCCGGCAGTGACCGCGCCGGGGAAGATCGCCTCATAACAGATCAGCGGGCTTGCCGGCGGCAGGCCGGGCAGCGCCAGTGTGGCGGGGCCGGGGCCGGCCGAAAAATCCATCGTCCCCTCGGTCAGCTTGGGGAACGGGTTCAGGCTGCGCAGCGGCACATATTCGCCGAACGGCACCAGATGCGCCTTGTCATACACACCCTGGATGCGCCCGGCGCCATCGATCGCCAGCACACTGTTATAGATCAATGGCGTCGGCTCGGCCCCGTCGGCCGCACCGGCCGGCGGCCGCACCCACTCCACCCGCGGCGCCCCGGTGATCAGCAGCCCGCCCGACGGCACCGCCGCCGCCAGCGCCATCCGGGGCTCGGCATCCTGTTCCAGATAATAGCCAACCGCGGTTTCCGGCCAGATGACATGGCTGATGCGGTCGAAGCCCGGGCCGCGGGTCAGGTCGATCTGGGCACGCATATGCTGCGCCCGCATGCCGCCACGCCATTTCTCGCGCTGGTCGATTGCCGCCTGCACCAGCCGCAACCGCACATCCGGCACCATCGCCGTCGCGGTCTCCGACAGCCGCGCCATACCCCATCCGGCACTGCCCGCCACCACCAGCAGAACCAGTACCGCCAGCGCCAGGGCCGGCCGCCGCTCACCGGCCGCGCGCGTCACCAGCAAAGCCGGGCTTGTGAACACCAGCACCGCCAGCAGGCCCAGCCCATAAATGCCCACCACCGAGGCCGCCTGCGCCACCGGTGGCACCGCCAGCCAGGCACTGCCGGCCAGATTCCAGGGAAATCCGGTCAGCACATGGCCGCGCAGCCATTCCGCGGCCACCCACAGCACCGCGAAGATCGCGATCCGTCCGGGCCCCCGGCCGCCCAGCCGCGCCTGCGCCACCCCGACAAGACCGGTGAAAATGCCAAGCCCGGCCGCCAGCCCCAGCACTGCCGGCACCGCCAGCGCGCCGAATTTGGCGGCGTCGACGAAGAAGGCGACGCCGATCCAGTACAGCCCGGCCGCGAACTGGCCCAGCCCGAAAGCCCAGCCGGTCCAGAAGGCCGGCCAGATGCCGGGCCGGCTGCGTGCGGTTCCGCCATCTGCCGGCGCCCCATCCTGCGCCGGGCCGTGGCTCACACCGTCGAGCAGCAGAACCAGCACGGTGAAGGCCAGCATGCCCAGGGGCAGGATCCCTGCCGGCGGCAAGGCCGCCGTCGACACCCCGCCGGCCATGGCGGCAATCAGCAGCCGCCATCGCGGGCGCAGACCAGCCAGCCGGTCGGCGCCGGCCAGCAGGCGACGGAACAGGGGGGAGCGCGTCGACACAGGCCCGGTCACGCGGCCGTCGATGCCTCGTCGGCGGTGACGCGGATGCGCATCCGCTTGATCCGGCGCGGGTCGGCGTCCAGGATCTCGAATACCAGCCCCGCCGGATGCTCGACGGTCTCGCCCGCCGCAGGCACCCGCCCGGTCAGGGCGAAGACCAGCCCGCCCAGGGTGTCGACGTCCTCGTCATCATCGACCAGAACCCGGTCGAGCCGGGCTTCCAGCTCCTCGACATCCAGGCGGGCATCCGCCTCGAAGACGCCGTCCTCGATCTCGACCAGCCGGCTCTGGGGCTGGTCGTCATGTTCGTCCTCGATATCGCCGACGATCTGCTCGACCAGGTCCTCGATGGTCACCAGGCCATCGGTCCCGCCATATTCGTCGACCACGATCGCCAGATGGATGCGGGTGGTGCGCATACGGTTCAGCAGGTCCAGAACCCGCATCGACGGCGCCACGAACAGCACCTCGCGGACGATGCCGGCGACCTCGATCGGGGTGCGCTCTCCCAGCCGGGCGACCACATCCTTGATGTGCACCATGCCGACGAGTTCGTCGAGCGTGGCGCGATACACCGGCAGCCGGGAATGTCCGGCCTCGGCGATCTGACGCAACAGCTCGTCCAGGGGGGTGCCGATCTCGACCGCGATGATGTCGGCGCGGGGCACCATGACATCCTCGACCGTCAGGTCGCCCAGCTTGAGCACATTCGTGACCAGCTGGCGTTCGGCGGGGTCCAGCGCCGCGCGCTCGTCCTCATCGCCTTCAGCGCGTTCGGCCAGATCGACCAGACTGTCGCGCAGGTCATCCCGCTCACGGGATCTGCCGCCGCCAAGCCATGACAACAGCAGGTGTCCGAAGGTGTTGTTGCCGGCCCCGCCCGTGCGGGGCCGTCTAGACGAAGATTGGTCGCTCATCGCTTCCTGCCCGATGGGCCGCGCGCTGGTGGAGCGATCCTTGTGCGGCATGGCGTCGGCCATGTGCCAGCGATCCTGATGCTGCGCGGCACCTGCCACGCGCTCCGGCCATCATCGCGGTCCGGTTGATCACCACTCCCGGCACGCGATACGCCCGCCCGCCAGACCAGTGGCCATCCGCTTGAAATCCAAGTTTCCGTCGAAGGCGGGTACACAGTCAATCATCCATCGCATGCGCCATGCAGCATCGCCATACCGGCCATGCAATGGTGGCAACCATGATTGCGCCGCCCTGCCGCCGGCACCCGATCCGCCGCTATGTCCGCAGACTGTCAGGCATCCGGCGCGCCATCGATCAGCGTATAGGGGTCGTCGATGTCGAAGCCTGCCAGCGTGGTGGTCTCCAGCGCCTCCATGGCGGCGGCCTGCTCCTCGGTCTCGTGGTCGTGGCCGATCAGGTGCAGCAGGCCGTGGGCCACCAGATGCAGCAGATGGGCGCGCGGCAGCTTGCCCTGGGCCTCCGCCTCGGCCAGCACGGTCTCGGCGGCGATCGCGATATCGCCCAGCATCAGCGGCGCGTCGGGCGGCAGGGCCTCCAGCGCCTCCGCCACCGCGTCCCGGTCGTCGGCACCCAGATCCTCGGCCGGAAACGACAGCACGTTGGTCGCCCGGTCCTTGTCGCGCCAGTCGCGGTTCAGCGTCTGCACTGCCGCGTCATCGGCCAGCGTCAGCGACACCTCGCCCACCCGCTCGCCCAGCGCCTCCAGCAGATGCGGCGCGGCCGCGGCCAGCAGGGCGGCGGCCACCCGGCCGATCGCCTCGCTCAACGGGCCGTCGACCCGGCCGGCCGGCAGGCTCCAGGCCATATCCGACCACAGCGGGCTTGCCTGCTCGATCACGATCTCGATCCGGCCGCCCAGCACCGCCAGGGTTTCGACCGATGTGTCGTCGCCATCCATGGCCGGCATGTCCTCGCTCGTCATGCCTCGGTCTCCGGGCGGCCCGCGGCCTCCGGCACCGGCGGCACCCGCACGGGGCCGCGATCGATGCGCTTCGGGCGGCGGCGGGCATCATCGCGGGCGGCATAGGCCCGCACGATCCGTGCGACCAGCGGGTGGCGGACCACGTCGGTGTCATCGAAGGTCACCACCGGCACCTCGTCCAGATGCCCCAGCACCGCCAGCGCGTCGGACAGGCCCGATGTGGTGCCGGCCGGCAGGTCGATCTGCGACAGGTCGCCGGTGATCACCATGCGGCTGTTCTCGCCCAGCCGGGTCAGGAACATCTTCATCTGCACGGCGGTGGTGTTCTGCGCCTCATCCAGAATGACGAAGGCATTGGCGAGCGTGCGGCCGCGCATGAAGGCCAGCGGCGCCACCTCGATCTTGCCGGTCTCGATCAGCTTGGCCACGATCTCGTCGGGCAGGGTGTCCTGCAATGCGTCATAGAGCGGCCGCAGATAGGGGTTCACCTTCTCTTCCAGCGTGCCGGGCAGAAAGCCCAGCCGCTCGCCGGCCTCGACCGCCGGTCGTGACAGGATGATCCGGTCGACCTTCTTTTCAAGGAACAGCGCCACCGCCATGGCCACCGCCAGATAGGTCTTGCCGGTGCCGGCCGGGCCGATGCCGAAGACCAGGTCATGATCGCGGATCGCCGACAGATAGGCACCCTGGCGCATCGATCGCGGGGTGATCCGCTTCTTCTTGGTCTTGATCACCACCTCGCCGGTGATATAGGCACCGGCCTGGGCGGAGGCCTGCGCATGCGCAGCACTGCCATGGCTGCTGCTGGCGCTGCCATGCCCGCCCGCCGCCTGCGCCACTGCATGAGCGGCATCGGGGGGCGAGACCGGCATCTGTGCGGCAGGAATCTCCACCGGTTCGGCGCCGAGGGCTGCGGTGGCAGCCTGGGTCACCATGCGGATCGCGGCATCGACCTCGGCCATGGTCACGATCAGATTGCGCTTCAGCCGCTCATACAACCCGTCGAGCACGGCGGCGGCGGCGTCCTGGTCGGCCTCGTTGCCCGAAATCGCCAGCCGGTTGCCCCGCGTGGCGATGTGCACGCCAAGCTGGGCCTCGATGCGGACCAGATGCTCGTCATGCTCGCCAACCAGCAGGGCCAGAAGATGGTTGTCGTCGAAATCCACGATCACCGCATCGGCATCGGCGGCGGACCCGCGCTCGGCGGGCCCTGCGGCCGCCCGGCCGCGGGGTCCACGGTCGCTGCGCCGGGCCGTCAAAGGCCGGAACCGGCGACAGGGGTGGCGGCAACGGTCGGCGATGCCGGATACAGGGGCTGTGGCGACCACTCGCCGCCGGCGATGCGCCCGTTCAGGCTGAAGGAATTGACCGCGTCGATGTCGACCTCCACCATCCGGCCCGCGGCATCCGCGGGCGCCTCCACCACGACCGCCTGCATATAGGGCGAGCGGCCGACCATCTGTCCGGCATGGCGGCCGGGCCGTTCCAGCAGCACCGGCAGCCGCCGGCCCACCATGCGGGCATTGAAGCCGCGCTGCTGCGCCGACAGCAGATCCTGCAGCCGGTGCAATCGCTCCGACTTCACGTCCTCTGGCACCTGATCGCCCAGTTCGGCGGCCGGGGTGCCGGGGCGCGGGCTGTATTTGAACGAATAGGCCGAGGCGTAATCCACCCGTTCCACCAGTTGCAGGGTCGCCTCGAAATCGGCATCGGTCTCGCCGGGGAAGCCGACGATGAAATCCCCCGACATCGCCATGTCGGGGCGCACCGTCCGCAGCCGGTCGATGACCTTCAGATAATCCGCCACGGTGTGCTTGCGGTTCATCGCCTTCAGAACGCGGTCCGATCCCGACTGCACCGGCAGATGCAGATAGGGCATCAGCTCGGGCACGTCACGATGGGCCAGAATCAGGTCTCCGCCCATGTCGCGCGGATGCGAGGTGGTATAGCGGATGCGGGCGATGCCATCGATCGCGGCAATCGCACGCGCCAACCGCGCCAGCGTCCAGTCTCCATCGGAACCACCCGCACCGCCGCCCGACGCCGCCGGAGCGGCGCCGTGATAGGCATTGACGTTCTGGCCCAGCAGCGTGACCTCGCGCACGCCCTGCGCCGCCAGCGCCCGGATCTCGTCCAGGATCGCCTGCGCCGGACGGCTGTATTCGGCGCCACGGGTATAGGGCACCACGCAGAAGGTGCAGAACTTATCGCAGCCCTCCTGCACCGCCACGAAGGCGGTATGGCCGTGGCGGCCAGGTGTGGCGCCCGGCAGGTGATCGAACTTGGCCTCGGTCGGGAAATCGGTCTCGACCACCGCCTGGCCACGGGTGGCGCGTTCCACCATGTCGGCCAGCCGATGATAGGTCTGCGGTCCGAAGACGATGTCGACGAATGGCGCGCGGGCGCGGATTTCTGCACCCTCGGCCTGGGCCACACAACCGCCCACCGCGATCAGCCGGCCATCGGGCCCGCCGGCCGCGCGCAGCCGCCCCAGATCGGAATAGACCTTCTCCGCCGCCTTTTCGCGGATATGGCAGGTGTTCAGGATCACCAGATCCGCGTCTTCCGCCACCTCGGTCGACGAAAAGCCCTGGGCGGCCAGAACATCAGACATGCGCTCGCTGTCATAGACATTCATCTGGCAGCCATAGGTCTTGATATACAGCTTCTTCGTCACCCTCGCCTCGGGCCTTCACGTTGATGCGGCGCCGCGATCGGCCCCGTCCCTGATTCTGTATCCGTTCATCGATGATGTGAACGGGCCGTGATCCGTCTCAGAGGATATCAGTCGCGGTCCCGCCGCTTCAAGCCGCTCACCGGACACCCGCCTCCGGGCCGGGTCCGGCTGCGGCGGCATGGGCCGCGATCTCGTCGGGATCGGCTGCGTCGATTTCCTGCGGGTCCAGCGGCTCGTCCTCTTCCGCCACTTCGATCGCGCCGCCTTCCACCGCCGGGCCGCGCTGGGCCAGGGCCTGACCGATCAGGGCCAGCGCCGCGGTCGACCGTCCGGCAAGCGCCTGTGCCACGCCTGCCGACACCGCCTGTTCGCAGTGCCGCGCCAGGGCCTTGCGGTCGCGGAAATCATCGATCGTAACCGGCGGGTGAAAGATCAGTTCCACCCGCGCCGGGCCCAGGGTCAGCGCATTCCACAGATGTCCCGCCAGATCCATGTCGCCATACCAGGCATAGGCCGGACGCAGCCGGCGGCCCATCGGCATGCCGCGGACATGGGTATAGGCCAGCGACACCGGCTGCACCACCAGCGCCCGGCCACGCGGCCGCCGGTCGGCGACCGAGAAGAACGCGGTGCGGAAGGGCAGCACCCGCAGACCGTCATTGCTGGTGCCTTCGGGAAACAGGATCAGCCGGTCGCCGGCCTCCAGCCGCTTCGCCACCTCATCGGCCTGCTCGGCCGTGCGGCTGCGCTGGCGCTGCACGAAAACCGTGCGCTGCAGCTTGGCCAGCAGACCATAGAGCGGCCAGTCCGCCACCTCGCTCTTGGCGATGAACGAACCGTTGATCACCGCCCCCAGGATCGAGATGTCCAGATATGACGTGTGATTAGAGATGAACAGCGCCGGATGGTCGCGCACCGGGGTGCCGACGATATCGATGTCGAAGCCCATCAACCGGCAGGTCAGGCGGTGATAGAACCGCGGAAACCGGTTGGCCGCCGACAGCTTCAACGCCACCAGCAGCGCCTGCACGGGGATCAGCGCCGCCGTCAGCGCAAGATAGATCGGCAGCAGCAGGGCTGCGCGGAACCAGCCGGTCATACGCCCTCGTCGCCGACCTTCGGCCGCACCCGGCCCGAGCCGCCCTCATAGCGGTCGCGATACCGGCCGGTGATCAGGTCGCTCTTGACGATCATGCAGATGTCGGTGGTGTTGAACTGCTTGTCGACCACGGCGCCGTCGCCCACGAAACCGCCCAGCCGCAGATAGCCCTTCACCAGCGGCGGCAGTTGGGCCAGCGCGCGGGCCACCGGCAGATCGTCCTTCGCCACCAGATCCATCGAGACATAGCGTTCCGGCACCGCCACCGGCCGCAGCGCCTCGGGCGCCAAGTGGTGGTGATAGAGATAGGCAAGCTGGGTCTTCAACGTGTCGATGTCGGTGCCGTCCAGGCTGGCGCAGCCGAACATCAGCTGGATGTCGTAATGCTCAAGATACAGCGCGATGCCGCGCCACAGCAACTGCATGGTCGCCCGGTTGCGGTATTCGGCGGCAACGCAGGACCGGCCGAGTTCCAGCACTTCGCCATCCACCGACAGCAGCGGGCTGATGTCGAATTCGTCGGCGGTATAGAAGCGGCCATGGACATCGGCGGCCGACCGGCGCAGCAGCCGGTAGGTGCCGACCACCGTCGGCCGGCCGCTCGGATGCGCATCGTCGATCACCAGCAGATGGTCGCAGACGTCGTCGAACGCATCGAGATCGCGCTTGGCCGCGGCCATTTCCGGGCTGGGCTTGGCGTGACGCTCTTCGTAGAAGACGTGATAGCGCAGGCGCTGGGCCGCCTCGATGTCGTCGGCGCCATCCGCGAGGCAGACCCGCAGATTGCCGGAACGAAGGCCGAGGTCGGGGTTGAGAATGGCGGTCATCCGAACATGCCCTGAAGTCTCGCGGCGAGGGATCGCCGGCCATGTGGGGGAGGCGAGGCAGAGTGGCAGGGGCGGCGGCGTGCCGGTCCGGCGGCCGGTCGGACGGCGTCGGGCTGGCACGTCACCGCCATCCGTCAGGCCGATCCCTTGTCCGAGCCGTCGTCCAAGGGCTGGTCCAACGGGATACCGTAAAGTTCCAGACGATGATCGACCAGGCGATAGCCGAGCTTGCGGGCGATCTCCTGCTGGAGACGCTCGATCTCGGTGTTCTGGAATTCGATCACGGTTCCGTTGCGCATGTCGATCAGGTGATCGTGATGCTCTTCGGGAATGGTTTCATAGCGCGCTCGACCGTCGCCGAAATCATGCCGTTCCAGAATGGTCGCCTCCTCGAACAGCCGCACCGTCCGATAGACGGTGGCGATGCTGATGCGGGGATCGATGGCACTGGCACGGCGGTGCAGTTCTTCGGCATCCGGGTGGTCATCGGCTTCCGACAGCACGCGGGCGATCACCCGGCGCTGGTCGGTCATCTTCAGACCCTTATCGAGACACAGACGCTCCAGTCGCGACATCTCCAAGATGGCCTGGCTCCTTGGGTGGACAGGGGACACTACACACGGATGGTCTGCGCCTGGCGCTTCTGCGCGGTCCCGGACGGGGCCGCCGTCGCGGCGCGATCGCCGTGGGGCACTGCATATGCCCCAACCTACGACCGCATGCGCGTCAAGTCCGGATCGTCTCACCTGCGCAAGACACCGGACCCGAACGACGCATATACGGCACCGCCCGAACCGGCGGCACCGTCACGGTCACCACTCCCGAACAACCGGTACCGACATCGAACGGCCGGTACCACAGTATCGGAATGCTGGCATCATTATCGGACAGCCGGCGGGCAACGACAAGCGGCGGGCGCAATTTCTGCGCCCGCAGCCCATTATCCTGCCATGGCAGCCGTGGTCAGTCCTGATCGCCGCGGCCGCGACGACCAAGGCCGATGCGCTTGGCCAGGTCGCTGCGCTGGCGGGCATAGCCGGGGGCGACCATCGGATAGTCGTCGGCCAGGCCCCAGCGGCGCCGATACTCTTCCGGCGTCATGTCATAGGCGGTCTTGAGATGGCGCTTCAGCATTTTCAGCTTCTTGCCGTCCTCAAGGCAGATGATGTACTCGTCATGCACCGACTTGCGGATCGCGACGGCGGGCGTCGGCCGCTGCTCTTCCTCGCGCGGCTCCGGCTCGCGGCCGAGCCCGGCGAGGCTCTGATAGACCTCGCCGATCAGCTGGGGCAGTTCGCCGGCCGACACGGTATTGTTCGCGACATGCGACGACACGATCTGTGCCGTCAGCGAGAGAAGATCGAGCGGGCTCGGATTTTCGGCCATGGTAGGGTCTGGACCTCGGTGTCTCGGGCGGAGATCAAAGCGGCCGTGTCGGCTGAGGGCGAACGACGGCGCGATCCTTTGACCAGGATGACGGTGACGAGGATGAACATCGGAAGCACGATGCCGGCGTGGCTCAGGTCCGCACCAGGGCACCCGTGGGGGGTGCCCGGCCGACATGCGTCGGCACCTCGCATTCCGAGACGACGACCGGACGGTTCACAATGAAACCAAGTGCAGATCGCTTTCTCGACGTCACGCATCATGTCTGCCCGATGACGTTTGTCAAAACAAAATTAATGATCGGGAAGATGTCTGCGGGCGAAATTGGCGAAGTCCGCTTGAATGGCGGCGAGCCGTTGGAAAACGTACCTCGCTCCGTCGTGGAACTGGGCCATCAGATCGTGGCGCTGAACGAGGAAGCCGGCAGCCCC
This sequence comes from Tistrella bauzanensis, assembly GCF_014636235.1. Taxonomy (NCBI): domain Bacteria; kingdom Pseudomonadati; phylum Pseudomonadota; class Alphaproteobacteria; order Geminicoccales; family Geminicoccaceae; genus Tistrella; species Tistrella bauzanensis. The sequence continues at coordinate 40,362 of NZ_BMDZ01000012.1, read as the reverse complement.
GGCGTCTGGCGGCTGCTGTTCAAGGTCAGGGGATGATCACGAGATCTGCACCGGCGCGTCGTCGACCGTCAAGGCCAGTGCCATGACTTCGGCATCGGCCGGCACCTGTTTACCACGGGCATAGTAACCGCGCCGCCGGCCCACCGTTGTGAAGCCGGCTTTCTGGTAAAGCCCCCGTGCCGCCGGATTATCCGCCGCGACCTCAAGCAGCAGCCGTTCGGCGCCATGGGCCGCGGCCCAGATCGCGGCCCCGTCCAGCAGCAGCAGGCCCAGCCCCTGGCGTCGAGCCCGGGGATCGACCGCGATGGTCAGGATTTCCGCCTCACCCGCCGCAGCCTGGATCAGAACCATGCCGGTCGGCGCATCGGTGCCCACATCCCATGTGCCCCCATCCCGTATGTCCCCATCCCTTGCCGGCCATGCCGCCAGCCCGGCCACCGTGTCCAGATCCAGCAGCCGGGCGATCGCCACCGCATCCCAGGGGCTATCCCAGGGCTCGTTGAACGCTTTGGCATGCAGATCGGCCATCACCGCCGCCTCGACAGCGGCGATCGGTCGCAGGCACGCGCCGGCGGGCGACGGGGTCGTGACGGGCGGAGGGGGCATGACGGGCGGGGGGGTCATGACGGCGTCTCGATGCCGCTCGGTGCCGGCGGCAGCGCGTCGGGCGCGCGCAGATACAGTGGCGATGGCGGCAGCGCCCTTGGGTCGGGCAGGCCGTGCCGGCGACTATGCGCATCGGCCAGCGCCACCAGATCGGCGGCATCGGGCTGGCCATGGCCATGGGGCAGGTCGCTGCGGATCAGCCGTGCCGCCAGATCGCCCGGCAGCAGCGGCGCCAACAGGGCGGCCCCTGCCCCCACCACCAGGGCCGGCCGGGCGATCAGTGCCGCGGCGGCGGCCTCAGGCGTCAACGCCTCGGCGGTGCCGGCACGGCCCTGCGCGTCCACGCGCTGCACATAAACCTCGCCGCGCCGGGCATCGATCACCGCCATGACATCCCGGCCGGCGGCGCCGGCACCGGATGTGGCCACGGCCCCCGCCGCCAGCAGCTCCAGCGACGTCACCCCCAGCAGGGCGGCACCGCTGGCCAGCGCCAGGCCACGCGCGAAACCCAGACCGATCCGCACGCCGGTGAAGGTACCGGGACCGCGGGTGACCGCGATCAGGTCGATCGCGTCCGCGGCCAGCCCCGCCGCGGCCAGCACGTCGCGTGCCGCCGGCGCCAGTTTTTCCGCCGCCGCCCGCGCATCGCCCAGAAACACCCGCGCCAGCACCATACCACCCCGCCCCGCCGCCACCGACATGGCGCCGGCGCAGGTATCGATGGTCAGGCATGTCGTTGCAGCACTGCCGGTGGTCATCTGCGGAAATCACTCATCGGCCAAACGGGGTCATGGGCATGGCGGTGTCGAAGCACATGCTGCCCAGTGCAATATGCTCTGTGCTAGGGTGCCCTCGCCGCATAGCACGGACGGATCATGAGATGTTAGAAGAAATCCTGAGCGATCGGGACGGTGTCGAGCTGGACATCGCCTATGCCACGCCCGCCAACTTCACCGGCCGGCCGATCTATGGCCGCGCCGCCTGCTTCCTGCACCCGGAAGCCGCCGCGGCGATGCGCCGCGCCATCGCCATCGCCGCCCGCCATGGTCTGCGCTTCCGCATCTACGACGCCTTCCGCCCGTCGGAGGCGCAGTGGAAATTGTGGGAGCACACCCCCGACCCCGATTTCGTGGCCGATCCGCGCCGCGGATCGCCGCATTCGCGCGGCGCCGCGGTCGACCTGACCCTGATCGACGCCGCCGGCCGGGCGCTCGACATGGGCACGCCCTTCGACGACTTCTCCACCATGTCCTATCACGGCGCCACCGGCCTGTCGGTCGAGGCGGAGTGCAACCGCCTGTTGCTGATGGGCATCATGACCACCGCCGGCTGGGATTTCTATCGGCACGAATGGTGGCATTATCAGTTGTTCGATGCCCGACGCCTGCCGGCCTTGTCCGACAGCGCCGCCGGCACCCGGCTGATGCCGGCCTGAGCCACCGCAACCGATCCATCATTCCACACCGTCAGGCAGGAGGGGACGCACCGACATGTCGATCGAAGGACGCAAGCTGCTGATCACCGGCGGCACCGGCGCGCTGGGCCGCGCGGTTGCCGCCATGGCGCTGGCGCGTGGCGCCGCCGTGGCCGCGAGCTATCTTCTGCCGGCGGAATGCACCGCGGCCGAGGCAGCCTTTGACGGACGGGTGGTGCTGGTGGCGGCCGATCTGGCCGACGAGGCGCAGACCATGGCCGCCGCCGATGCCGCCGCCGGCATGCTGGGCGGGCTCGACGGCGTGATCGCCATCGCCGGCGGCTTCGATATGGGGCCGGTCGCCGATGTCGACGGCGCCCGCTTCGATGCCCTGCTGTCGACCAATGCCCGCAGCCTGTATCACACCGTGCGCGCCACCCTGCCGCATCTGCGGGCCGCCGGTGGCGGCAGCATCGTCACCATCGGCGCCCGCCCCGCCGTGGCCGGCGCCGCCGATATGGCGGCCTATGCCGCGTCCAAATCGGCGGTGATGTCGCTGACCCAGAGCCTGGCGCAGGAATTGCTGCCCCGGAAGATCCGGGTCAATGCGGTGCTGCCGTCGATCATCGACACCCCTGCCAACCGCGCGGCCATGCCCGATGCCGATCATGGCAGCTGGGTCACACCCGAAGCCCTGGCCCGCGTCATCCTGTTCCTGACCTCGGCCGAGGCCGCGGCGGTCAGCGGCGCGCTGATCCCGGCCTATGGCCATGCATGACCCGGGCGGCGGCGCACCGCCGCCACAGACGCCGAACCGCCCGTCGGTGGGCGGCCGGGTGCTGGTGCTGATCCCGCCGGGCAAGCGCGACCGGCTGGGCGGCAACCTTACGCCCGACAGCCTGCTGGCCCGGCTGCGGAAGGCGGGCTTCTGCCCCGACATGCCCGATCTGGACAGCCCCGACGCCTTTCCCGGGGCCATCCGCGCCGCCGCCGGCAGCGATGATCCGCCGGCGCTGGTGCTGGTGGGCGGCGGCGACGGCACATTGTCGGCGGTGGCCGATGCCATGGCCGATACCGGGCTGACCCTGGGCATCCTGCCGCTCGGCACCGCCAACGATCTTGCCCGCACGCTGGGCCTTCCGTTCGATCCGGCCGCAGCGCTGGAGGTGGCGCTGACCGGACGCCGGCGATCGATCGATATCGGCACCATCGATGGCCGCGGTTTCTTCAACGTGGCCAGCATCGGCCTGTCGGTCGATGTGGCCGATGCGCTCGACAGCCACGAAAAGCGCCGGCTGGGCATCGGCGCCTATATTCCGGCGCTGTTCCGGGTGATGACCCGCCACCGCCGCTTCCGCGTGCGGCTGACGGTCGATGGCAGAAACGTCGAGATGCGGGCGGTGATGGTGGCGATCGGCAATGGCCGCCATCACGGCGGGGGCTTGACGGTATCGGCCGCCGCCACCATCGATGATGGCATGCTCGACGTCTATGTGATCGAGCCGGTATCGCATTGGCGGATGGCCCTGATGCTGCCGGCCTTGCGGCTGGGCACCGCCGGACCCTGGATGGGGGTTCATCGGTTGTCGGGCAGAACGGTGCGCGTCGAGACCCCGGCCAAGCCCAAGCGGGTCAATGTCGATGGCGAGATCCTGACCCGCACGCCGGCCGAATTCGGTGTGCGCGCCGGTGCCGTGTCGGTGATGACCCCCGATCGCCCGGCCGCCGACCTGCCCGGCACCAGCCCGGTGCGATCGCTGGCCGGCGACCGCAGCATCGCCGGTGATACGCGGTCGCGCGATACGCCGGCCGGGAAAGTGCCCATGCTGAGCGATGAGGAGGCTGCGATGTCCGCCGAAGATGAACGCCTTGCCGCCGAGATCGAGATCGCGCTTCAGGACATGGCGCGCGCGGCGCGTGAAGGCGAGGCCCTGACCCGCCGCATGGCCGAAAGCCCGCATTCGGGCCTGAGCGACACGGTGATCGCGGCTCTGGGCCAGATCGGTGCCGATTGGGCGCGGATCGCCGTGGTTGCCGATGACGCGCTCGATGCGATGGACCTGCCCACCCGCGACGCCGACGACGACCGCGCGCTGATCGAGGATGTGGTCGACTGGCTGGAAGGGCTGGTCGGCATGCCGGTGGAAACCCGGGCCAGCCAGCGGCTGCATCATGCCGCCGCCCGGATCGAGGTGGCGATCGATGAGGTCCGGCGCGCGGGCGACCCGGCCTCGGCCGATGCCGCCACCGTCGCCTATGACGATGCCTGGCGGCTGATCAACACCGCCCTGCCGGCACCGGTCGAAGGTGCCGAGGACTGAACGGCACGACGCCCGCCCGGCAGGTGCGCCAGGGCGGGCGTCGTTCGTGATCCATATGGCGTCAGAGTCCAGGCGTCGGGCCAACCGGCATCGGGCCAACCGGCATCGGGCCAACCCGCATCAGGCCAACCGGCATCAGGCCTGGCGAACCTCGATCACCTCGGGCACATAGTGCTTCAGCATCGTCTCGATGCCGTTCTTCAGCGTCATGGTCGAGCTGGGGCAGCCCGAGCAGGCGCCATGCATCTGCAGATAGACGATGCCGTCCTCGAAGCCCTCGAACACGATGTCGCCGCCATCCTGGGCGACGGCGGGGCGCACGCGGGTGTCGATCAGCTCGCGGATGGTGGCCGAGACCTCGTCATCCCCGGCGCCGCCGGCAGCGGCGGCCTCGGCCGCGCCCTCTTCGGTCAGCACTGGCCGGCCGCTGGTGAAATGCTCCATGATGTCCGACAGGATCATCGGCTTCAGCAGCATCCAGTCGGCGGCGTCCGACTTGGTCACCGACACGAAATCGGTGCCCAGATAAATGCCCTCGATGCCGTCGATGGCAAGCAGCGTGGTCGCCAGCGGCGAGCGGCTGGTATCGTCACCGCGCGCGAACTGGGCACCACCCGTGGCCACGTCACGGCCGGGCAGGAACTTAAGGGTCAGCGGATTGGGCGTCCGCTCGGTCTGGATGAACATCGGACCTGGTCCTCATTGGCGGCCGCAATCGGGTGCTGCGGGCTTCGTATCCATCGCGTCGGCCCCCGACCTTGCGGGGCGCGGATCTGCGACCGGTTCGCATCGGATCCGGGGCCACGGCGCTCGCCAACGATTTGGCACTAAATTGGTCCAGTATCAAGATCCTTCTCTCCGGCCGCCTCCGCCGGAGCGTCTGTGGCCGCATCCAGCCATTTCCACAGGAACAGCGTATCGCATGGCCCCCCGTCAGGCATCAGCGCATAGCCGGGTACGATGCCGGTGGTCTGATAGCCATGGGCCGGATAGAACCGGGCCGCATCGCTCAAGGCATCGGTATCCAGCGTGATCAGCCGCCGGCCCATGGCCAGCGACGCCGCTTCGGCGGCAGCCAGCAGACGGCCGGCAATCCCCTGGCGGCGGGCCCGCGGATGCACCAGCAGCTTGGCGATATCCGACCGGTGCGGCTGGTTCTCGGTCCTGGCGGGCACCAGTTGGATCGTGCCGGTGGGGGCCGCGCCGGCCTCTGGCCGCGCCACCAGCAACACCCGGCCGCCTTGCGCCGCATCGCCTGCCACACTCTGCCAGAACGCACATGCGCGGGCATGGTCCAGCCCGGCCATGAAGCTGACCGAGGCCCCACCCGCGACACACGCGACCAGAATATCGGCCAGCGCCGCCAGATCCTGATCGGACAATCCCTGATCGAGACGCTCGATCACTGGCACTGGCACTGGCACTGGCACCGGCACTGGCACCGGCACCGGCGCCGCCGTGTCATCTCCGCCACCCGCCTGCGTCTTCATGTCACTTCCCCTCGACGGCGCGCATTGCACATCCAATATACCCGACCGATATACAGATCAGAAATTTACCACGGTGCGCAGGCTGATCACCCGGGTGTTGAACCTCGCCGCCGGAAGCAGGACATCGGATCGATGATGGAAGCCGAACGCCTCGACGACGCCGCATTGCTGCGCACGGCCACCCCCATCCGCCGTGCCACGGTGGCGCCGGCCATGCTCGGTCCCGATCCGATCGCCGAATGGTTGGCCCAGGAAGGCCCCAGACTGCCGGTGGCGGAGCTGATCGACGGGGTCGCGCGCCGGTTGGCGGCGGCTGGCGTGCCGATCGATCGCGCCAGCCTGCATCTGCGGCTGCTGGACCCGCAATTCCGGGGGGTGTCGGTGGAATGGCGCCCCGACCGGCCGGTCGAGGCGGTGCACCGCGTCCATGGCGTCGAATTGACCGAGGCCTATCTACGCAGCCCTTTTCAGCTGGTGGTGGAACACGGCGCCGGGGTTCGCCGCCGCCTGACCGGCCCCGGCGCCCAGACCGGCGATTTCCCGATCCTGGCCGACCTGAAGGCCGAAGGCTTCACCGATTACGTGATGCTGCCGATCGCCTTCCATGACGGCACGCCCAATGCGCTGTCGGTGGCGACGCTCACCCCGGGCGGCTTCACCGAAGGCGATCTGCGACGGATATCGGCGCTGCTGCCGATCCTGACGCTCGCGGTTGAAATCGTCAGCCAGCGCGGACAGGTCCGCACCCTGCTGAAGACCTATCTGGGCGATGATCCGGGCGAACGGGTGCTGGCCGGCACCATCAAGCGCGGCGATGTCGAACGGATGAACGCCGCGATCTGGTTTTCCGATCTGCGCGGCTTCACCGCCATGTCCGAACGCCTGCCGCCCGAAGTATTGATCGCCACCCTGAACGAGCATTTCGAGGTGATGGCCACGGCCATCACCGCCCATGGCGGCCAAGTGATGAAGCTGATCGGCGATGGCGTGCTGGCGGTGTTTCCCACCCATTTGCATGATGGGGCCTGCCCGTTCGCTGGCTGTGCGGCGCTGGATGCCGCGCGCGATGCCGAACGCGGTATGGCCGCACTGAACGCGCGCCGCGCTGAACGCGGCGACGAGCCGCTGAGCTATGGGCTTGGCCTGCATGCGGGCGAGGTGCTCTATGGCAATATCGGCGCGCCCGACCGGCTGGACTTCACCGTTATCGGCCAGGCGGTCAATCAGGCCAGCCGGCTGGAGGTTCTGGCCCGCGATCTGGGCCGGACGGTGGCGATTTCATCCACCATTGCCGATGCCGTGGCCATGATCGGCCGACCGCTCACGCCCCTCGGCCGTTTTCAGCTACGCGGCCTCGCCGCCGAGGAAGAGGTCTATACCCTGCCCCAACTGGCCTGATCCGCACCGGCCCACCTGATCCGGCCCACCTGATCCGGCCCACCTGATCCGGCCCACCTGATCCGGGCCTCGGCCGGCCAACCGAACCCGGCCTCAGTTGAACCTGTCCTCGGGCAGCTTCAGCTCGGCCGGCGACTGGCCCAGGATCCAGCCCTCCACCGTCACCACCGGCGCCACACGCGGCTCGCCGGTCGGGCGGTCGCCGGCCAGAACCTGCAACATGCCCATCATGCCGATCACCGCGTCGAAGCGGTCCTCGCCGGCCGCGACGTCACCGAAGCCGTCGCCGATTTCGGCCATCAGGTCGATATCCAGGGTCAGGCCCATGCGGCGGCCCGCCTCGATCAGCATCGGCGCGTTGGCGGCACGATCATTGCGGTTGCGCTTGCTGCCCCGGCCATCGCCGGCATTGCGGCCCATGCGCACCCCCAGATGGCGGTGGAATTCGGCCGGATAGGCCTCGACCAGCGTCACCGCATGGCTGGCCAGCAGGCTGTCGAGCGGCCCGTCGAACGGCCACAGGCCCAGCCGCCCGGCATCACCTTTCATCAGCAGCAGATGCCGCCAGGCATGGGCGGCGGCCCGCCCCACCTGTGCCGGCCCCATGGTCCAGAACAGCGGCGCCGCCGCGCGGCGCGCGGTGGTGGCATGGTCGCAGATCCGGCGCAGATCATCCGGCCCGCCCAGCCCCAGCCGGGCGGCAAGGGCCGCCGGGCCACCCTTGCCGATGCCCATGGATCGGGGGCCGGCGCGGCGCGGAAAGAACGGTCGCGACAGTGACACCTCGTCCAGCGTCGCCGCCGGGTCCAGGGCCGCCGCCCAATCCGGATCGCTGGCGATGCGGGCGATCGCCTCGCGGAAGCCGGTGACACCGATCCGCTCGGCATAGCCGGCCGGCAGGCCCAGCACCACATCCAGCCCCAGCATCACCCGGCCGCCCCCGGCACGCGCGATCAGCCTGTCGATCAGGCTGTCGACCGGCCCTACCGGTTCGGGTGGTCCGGCCAGATAACCACCATCGGGTTGGCGCGCCGCCACCGCCATCCAGCGCTTGCGGGCATCCACACTCCAATCGGCATGCACCACCAGTTGTGGCGGTGTGGCGCAAGGCCCTCCCGGCACATCGAGGCCGGCGGCCAGGGCCAGACGGTTGGCGGCCGGCGCGGGTGTGAAAACCTCCTGCTCGCGCGCCGAACCGCGCAGTTGCACGTGGCCCAGAGACCGCCAGGCGGCACTGGCCCGCCTCGCGAACAGGCCGCTGGCGATGATCCGGTGGCCCATCGATTTGGTCAGGCCCTCCAGCCGCGCCGCCTCGTTGATCGACCGGTCGATGGCGGTGAACTGCAGGCGCTCGGCGGTGCCGATATTGCCGAACATCACCCGCCCCAGATGCAGGCCGATGCCGAAATCCATCGCCACCTCGCCATCGGCGCGCCGCGCGCGGTTCCACTGCTCCAGCCGGCGCTCGGCATCGCGGGCGGCGGCAAGCGCCGCGTCGCAGGCGGCTTCAACATCATCGCCGAAACTGGCCAGCGGAAAGATCGCCAGCACACTGTCGCCCATCAGGGTCAGCACCTCGCCGCCGGCGCCTAGAACCGGTTCGGCGGCACATTCGAAATAGCGGTTCACCAGTTCCATGAACCGGGTCACGCCCAGCTTCTCGGCCATGCCGGTCGATCCGCGCAGATCCGACAGGAAGATCGCGGCCGGGATCAGTTCGCCGTCGCCGCGCCGGATCTGCCCCGACAGCACCCGGCGGCCGGCGTGGTTGCCCAGATAGGTCATCGCCACGGTTTCCGCCACCTGGGCCGTGAAGGCCAGCCGGCAGGCCAGGGCAAGCTGCACCTGCAGCGCGTCCAGCACCGACAGGTCCAGATCGGAAAACCCGTCGGCGGCATCGGTGGTCCACGACGCGATCACGCCATTGCCCTCGGCCCCGCCGCCAAAGGCGGTCGCGGCAGCCAGGTAATCGGTGGTGCCCTCGGCGATCAGGTCGTTCAGCACCGCGAAATCGCGGGGCGTGTCGGGGTCGATCAGCCGGCGGCGCAGGCGCGGGACGTTGTTGGTCAGCATGTAATTGAACGGCGAGCGCTTCCACACCTCGGAAAGCCCGGCCAGTTCATGCGACATCACCATCCGTTCCACCGGCTGGCCGCGCTGCCACAGAAACGAGACCGCGGCGATCAGCGGATGCAGGGTGCGGAAGGCGATATAGGCGCGCTTCACCGGCACCCCACGCGCGACCAGACCGGCCGACATGCCCTCGAACACCGTCTCGAAGCTGCCGGCCTGCAGCAGATCGCGGGCCATGCGGGCGGCGACCGCGGCCACGATGCCGGCAGCCACCGGGTCCATCTGGTCCAGCAGATCCTGCGCATCCGCCGCTTTCAGACCGGCGAACGAGCGCTTCACCCCGCGCGGATCGGCTGCCTCCTCGCTGTTCAGGGCCGGCTGTCCCGCCATCGGCGTATCCGTCGTGGCGGGCAGAAGCTGCTTGCCGCCGCGGCGCGGGGGTACCGGTTGATCAATCATCGGCCGCTCCTGATCGCGGCGCGCACAAGCCGCACGAAACTCTGGGTACCGATGGCGATCACCTTGCCCCCGCCGGCGCCCGCCCGGTCATCCGGGCCGCTCACATCATATAACAACCGGGCCATGGCCGGGACGTCGTCGTAATCCAATGGTCCCCAGGGTGCCGGCTGCAAGGGCCCGCCAGGCGCCGACAGCGCCAGCAGCCGCCGATGGGCGCCGGCCCCCGCGCGCAAGGCGCCGCGCCGGCCCTGCAGCACCACCCCGCAGGGGGAAAGCCCCGCCGCGTTCAGGCTGGTCGCCAATCCGGCCACGTCCTTGTCGTCGGTCACCGACAGCAGGGCGCGGAAGCCCTGCGCCGCCAGAAGGCGCAGCCGCGCCGGGTCCAGGCTCGCCGCCTGCACCGCCGCCTCCCAGGCCACGACCCGGCCGGCCCATGCCGCCTCGCCCCAGGATGGCAGGGCCCCCGCCGCGCCATCCAGCGCCGTCGCCACGGCCACGGCCGCCGGGTCGATGCCATCAGCCGCCAGCACAGCCGCCGCCATCGCCCGATCATGGGCCAGCCAGGGCGGCAGGCCGGCCGCCGCCACCGCCGGATCGTCGATCGGGCCAGGGCCAGGGCCAGGGCCAGGCTGTGCCAGCACCAGCGCATCCCCGATATCGATGCCGGCCCGCCGGCCCGCTGCCGCCGCCTGATCCGACAGGATCAGCCGGCGGCAGCGATGGCGGATATCCAGCTTGGCACGGGCGACATCGTCGATGTCGGGGCCCAGCCGGTCCAGATGCTCGGGCAGGATGGCGGTGACCACGCCGATTGCCGCCGCCAGCCGCCCCGCCTCGTCGTCGGCGGCGCCCAGCCCGGTTTCCAGCACCAGCCGGTCGACCGCCGATCGACGGGCATGGGCCAGCGCCAGCAGCAGGAACTGACCGAAGGGCGACAAGGCCTCGCCCGCCGGCAGCGATGCCTCCACGGCCCGCAGGCTTGTCCGCAGCATCTGATAGGCGCCGATCGCGTCGGCCGCTGCAATCACGGTGCCATCGATCCGGATGCGGTCGAGCGGGGTCATGTCTTCGGGCGAGGTGAACAGCAGGGTGCGGCGGCCGGCGGCGGTCTGGCCGGCGGCGATCAGCCGGGCGGTGCTGCCCTTGCCCTTCGATCCGGTCACCAGGATCACCCGGCCGGGATCGGGGATCAGGTCATGGCGGCGGGCCAGGTCCAGCAGCCGCTCCGGCCGACGGTGCAGCCGGTCGAGGGTCGACCCGCCGCCCCATTCTCCCCCGGCTGCGCGCGCCGCCGGTCGCAGATGGCTGCGATAGATCGCATCCAGCAGGGTTGAGACGCCAGCCTCCACACCAGACACGCCGATGCCCGCGGCACCACCATCCGGATCAGGGATGATGTCGCCGCGGGCATCGGGCAGATCAGGCATCGGACAGGTCGGGCGATGGCGTTACGATCAGCCGACGACCGACTGGATCCACTTGGCCAGTTCGCTCTTCGGCAGCGCGCCGACCTTGGTGGCCGCGATCTGACCGCCCTTGAACACCATCAGGGTCGGGATGCCGCGCACCCCGTATTTCGACGGGGTCTGCGGGTTGTGGTCGATGTTCAGCTTGGCGACGGTGAGCTTGCCATCGAATTCCTTCGACAGATCCTCCAGCGCCGGGGCGATCATCCGGCACGGGCCGCACCACTCGGCCCAGTAATCGACCAGGACGGGCGTTTCGGACTTCAGCACGTCCTGCTCGAACGAGCTGTCGGTGACGGTCGCGATGGCCATGGGAGCTATCCCCTCAAATCGTGTGCAGCCGCGGTGCCGCCCCAGCGCATCGGCTGGGGCAAAGGCCGCCACGGCCCGCCATGGACCCCTCGGGCCGCATGGTCTGATGACGGTCCGTCCGTGTGCCGCTCCCCGCCCATGACCATCATGGGGTCGCATGTCGGAGCAGCGGCCGGCGGGCGCGCTTGGCTCAATGTAGAAAGCCGCGCGGGGCCGGTCAAGCACACCGACCTGTGCACAGGGCAACGAGTTCAGGTTAACGCGGTGATCGGAATCTCTGGCGCACGATAGTTTGGCGTGATTCAACAGGCTTCCACAGATCTCGGGGGACGCCATGAGCGACATCGCAACGCCGCGCCGCAAGAGCCTTCTGGAGCATTTTTCGACGATCAAGGACGATCGCCAACCGTGCAAGGTGATGTATCCGCTAGAAGAAGTGTTGCTGCTGGTTGTCTGCGGGACGATGGCTGCCTGCGATGATTACGACGACATCGTGTTGTGGGGAAAGCAGCATCTCGATTTCCTGCGTCGCCTTCAGCCCTATCATTTCGGCATTCCCTGCGCGGACTGGCTGCGCGTGGTGATGAACCGGATCGGGCCGGATCTGTTTTCGTCCTGCTTTCTGGGCTTCGTGGCCGAGCGTCTGCCTGAGGCAGTCGGTCAGATTGCCATCGACGGCAAGACCTCGCGGCGCAGCCATGATCGTGGCCGCGGCAAAGCGGCGCTGCACCTCGTCTCGGCCTATGCCACCACCCACAATCTTGTGCTGGGGCAACGTGCGGTGGCCGATAAATCAAACGAGATCAATGCCATACCCCTGCTTCTGGAGGAACTGGCCGCATCCGGAGCGCTTGCTGGCAGCCTCGTTTCCATCGACGCCATGGGCTGCCAGTCCGATATCGCTGAAAAGATCGTCGATCTTGGTGGCGACTATCTGCTGGCAACCAAGGACAACCAGAAGACCGCCCATGCCGAGATCCAGCTCTATTTCGACACCGCACCCGCCGATGAGATCGATGCGCTCATCTTGCACGACAAAGGTCACGGCCGCATCGAAACCCGCCGCCATCTGGTCTCCCAGCGGGTCGACTGGATGAGCGGCAGTCGGCGCTATCCCGACGAGCCCCGCTTCAAAGGGCTCAAAACCATCGCAATGATCGAGACACGCATCGAGACCGCCGACGAAATCAAGGTCGAGCGCCGCTGCTACATATCATCAAGGATCCTCTCCGCAGAGGCATTCGCCCATGCAGCCAGAGCACATTGGGCCATCGAGAACGGCCTCCACTGGGTGCTCGACGTTCAGTTCAAGGAGGATCAATCCCGGCTCAGACGCGGGCACGGCGCCACGAACATGGCCATGGTCCGACATCTCGCCCTCAATCTCATCCGCGCCATACCAGGTAAGCTCTCCATCAAGGCCAGGCGCAAACTTGCCACGTGGGACACACAATACCTCATGGCGGCTCTGCAAGCGCGTTAACCTGGACTCGTTGCCCTGGACCTGTGCACGCCGCGCAGGCCGGCAATCCGTCGGCGGCACGACATTCAATCCTGGGTGGAAACGCCGCCCCCCGCCGCCTCCTGCTCCGCCGGCGCCCAGCGATCGAGGAGTGTGTCCGGCAGGCGCATCAGCGACGGCCCGTCGGTCCAGACCAGGGCGGTCTCGATCGCGCGGCCCGGATAGATCCGCTGCAACACCGCACGATAGGCGGCCATCTGGCGCAGATAATGACGGGCGACCCGCTCGGGTTCGGCCGGCGGCGGCCGGTCGGTCTTGTAATCGACCAGCAGGATGCGGTCGGGCGTCACCAGCAGCCGGTCGACCGCGCCCGACACCACGCGCGACCCGACCAGGGCGCCAAGCGGCACCTCGGCACGCGAGCCGGGCTGAAAGATCGCCGCGAAATCCGGGTGGTCCAGCACGGCCATCACCTCGCCGGCCAGCGCCGCCGCATCGCCCGCCGCCAGCCCGTGGGCGGGGGCGGCCAGGAAGCGGGCGGCGGCATCGGCGCGCGCATCAGGCGGCAGATCGGGCAGCACCTGCAACAGCCGGTGCACCAGCCGGCCGCGCCGGAAGCGGATGGCGCCCTGATCGCCCAGCGGCGACCGTGCCGGCGGCGGGTCGTCATCGGGGCGCGACGGGCTCAGCGGCCGCGGCGGCACCGGTTCGGCCGGCAGATCGCGATCAGGATGCAGCGCCGCCGGCAAAGATGGCCCCTCGGCCACAGCCATACCGGTCGCCAGGGTTGGTATGGCCGGGGGTGCGGCCATCTGCTCGCCGGTCAGCCGCCAGCCTGTGCCGGTGATGCCGCCGGGTAGTACCATGTCCACAGGCCGGGCATCCCCTTCGCCGGCCAGCGCCCGCGCCGTCAGGCCATACCAGCTTTCGTCGGGCGCCTCGGGCTTGCCATGCCAGCCGCAGACATACAACCGGTCGGCCGCACGGGTCATCGCCACATACAGCAGGCGGCGGTACTCCTTCCGGTCCTCCCGCGCCGTCACGGTCTGGGCATCCCGCACCATGTCGGACGCATCCCCCGCCGCCGGCGCCACCAGCAGCATCGGCGGCGGCCCGTCCAGCCATACCGGCCCCGATGGCGGCCGCGGCATGCGGGTGGTGTCGGGCAGGAACACCACCGGCGCCTGCAGGCCCTTGGCGCCGTGCACGGTCATGATCCGCACCTCGTCGCGGCCCTGCTCCAGATCGCGCTTGACCTCGACGGCGCTACGCTCCACCCAGGCCAGAAACCCTTCCAGGCTGGGTGGCTCGGTCTGTTCGTAAGCCAGCGCCAGGTTCAGGAATTCGTCGATCGCATCCTCGGCCTCAGGCCCCAGCCGTGCAACCAGCGCGGTGCGCCCGCCCCGCGCCGCCAGCAGATCGGCATAGAAATCATACGGTCCCATACGGTCGGCGGCCCGCGCCAGATCGGTCAGCAGGCGGGCGGCGGCGGCCAGGGCCGGATCACCGGCGGCCCGCCGGCGCAGAGCGTGGATCAGCGGCAGCCGGGCACCCTTCGGATCGGCGCGATCCACCGCCGCCCGATACAGCGCGTTCTCGTCCAGCCCCAGGATCGGGCCTTTCAGCGCGGCAGCAAGCGTCAGATCGTCTTCCGGCAGCAGCAGGGCGCGGCCCAGCGCCACCAGATCGGCCACCGCGATCTGATCGACCAGCGCCATACGGTCGACACCGGCCACCGGCACGCCGGCGGCTTTCAGCGCCCGGGCCATGCGGCCGACAAAGGCATTGCGCCGTTGAACCAGGATCAGCACATCGCCCGGCCGCAGCCTGCGGCCGGCGGCGGTCAGCATCTCGGCCCGGTCCAGCCAGCCGCGAATGGTGCCGGCGATGGCATCGGCCACCCGCGCCATCGGATCATCTTCGGGCTCGCGCACCTCGGGCACCAGCCAGACATCATCGGTGTCGCGCTTTTCCGCCACCGCCAGCGGCCACAGCTCCACGATCCCGGCCTGACCGATCCGGGCGGCTTCATGACGCAGCACCTGGCCTGGCTCCACCACGCCATCGCTGGCGGGGGCTGTCGCGAACACCGCATCCACCGCCGCCAGCACCGCCGCCACCGATCGGAACGACTGGCGCAGCGCCACCACCGACCAGCCGCGCTCGGCCGCCGACACCCGGGCCTGAAAGAATGCCTGCATCCGCCGGAACCCTTCCGGGTCGGCGCGCTGAAAGCGATAGATCGACTGCTTGGGGTCGCCCACCGCGAACACGGTGCGGGCCAGAGGCAGCCCATCGGCATCATGGCCCGCCTGATCATGCGGGTTGCCGTCGCCGGCGAAGAATTCCTCGGTCAGCCGCTCGACCACCGTCCATTGTTCGGGGCTTGTGTCCTGCGCCTCATCGAGCAGCAGGTGCATGATGCCGCCATCCAGCTTGTATAGCACCCAGGGCGCAATGCCGGGGGTGTTCAGCAGCCGGCCGGCCCCCAGGATCAGATCGTCGAAATCCAGCCGGGCACGGCGGCGTTTCAGGTCGTCATACAGCGCCGCCAGCCTGGCACCCACCCGGATCAGCGCCACCGAGGCGGCGACGGTCGCCGCCGCGCGGCGCTGATCCTCAAGCTCCACCATCCGGTCCTGTTCGACGCGCAGCGCCGCGAAGGCGGCCGGTGCCGCCTCGATCGCCGCCTTCACCATCAGCCGGGCGCGGGGCTCGTTCTTCGCGGTCATGGTGGCGCCGATCCGGTCCTCGAACCGGGCAACCCGTTCGGCCTCGGATGCCGCCAGCCAGGCGGCCAGCCTGCGGCCGCGCGCCACGTCATCCTTGCCGGTCGATGCCAGCAGTGCCTGTGCCGCCGCCCGCAAGCCGGCCTCATCGAAGCCGCCAGACCGGCAGGCGGCGGCAAGCTCGCCCTCAGGCGTGGCGTCCTGGTCAACGAAATGAGCCCGCGCGATCGCCGCACAGGCCATATCGACCGACCCCGCGCCCCCGATCATCCGTCCCAGCCGGTGCCGGTCGCCGATCACCGCGGTCATCAGCCCGGCGAAGGCATCGGCATCGAACAGGGTCGCCAGCCGGTCCACCGCCGCCCCCAGCACCGGATCGGATGCCGCCTCGGCGAACAGCCGCTCGCGCGCCATGGCGATCAGTTCGGCGGCGTCGCGGTCGTCCATCAGCTCGAAATGCGGCGGCAGGCCGGCTTCCAGCGGAAACCGGCGCAGCAGCGACTGGCACAGCGAATGGATGGTCTGGATGTTCATGCCGCCGGGGGCATCCAGCAGCCGGGCGAACAGCCGGCGGGCCACCGCCAGCTCGGTGCCGGCCGGGCGCCGGCCCAGCAGGGCGAACAATTCGTCGGTCAGCAGCCCGGCATCGGCGGTCGCCCAGCGCGCCAGCCGTCCCGACAACCGCAGCGCCATTTCGGCCGCCGCCGCCTTGGTGAAGGTGATGCACAGAATGCGTTCGGGGGCGGCACCGGCCAGCATCAGCCGCAGCACCCGGTCGGTCAGCACCTTGGTCTTACCGGTGCCGGCCGATGCGCCCACCCAGACCGACCGGGTCGGATCAGCCGCCAGTGCCTGGTCAACCGACATCCGCTCAGCCCTCCTCGCCGCTATCGTCGCCGGCCTGCCATTCCTTGACCCGGGCCAGATGGACGTAATCGGAATAGCGCGGCGCCGCCCAGGCCCGCGGCCGGGCCATATAGGGGTGATCGGGGCGATCGAAGGTGGCGATCAGCCGCTGAAAGCCGGCGCCGTGTTCAGCGATCAGCGCGTCGGCGGTCTGGCCCGGCTTCAACACCTGGATCTCCGCCCCGGCCGGACGACGCCCCGACAGCCGCCAGAAGGCCAGTTCCGACACGGTGGCAGCGGGGATGCCGTCGAACCCGCCCCGGTCCAGGATCAGGGCTTCCAGCGGCAATTGCGGCGCAATGCCGCGCTGGATGTCGCGGCCGCTGGGGGGGCTGCCGGTCTTGTAGTCCAGGATCGCGAAACTGCCATCGGCGAACCGGTCGATGCGGTCGGCCACCGCGGTCAGGCGGAACGGTCCGCCCGGTGCGTCCAGAACGACCGATCCGCGGATCTCGGTATGACTGGCCGCAAGACCGGTCCGACGCGCCCGCTCCACCCCCACGAACCAGCGGGCGATGCGTTCGAACCGCGGCCACCAGAAGGCGATCACCGCCGGCGGCAGCCGCAGATCGGCGGTCACCGCCCGGCCCAGATTCAGCAGCCGGGCCTCGGCATCCACGGGCATAGGCGCGGGCGCCCGCGACACCTCGCGCACGAACCGGTCCAGCACCGCATGGATGAAGCGGCCGCGCTCGGCAGCCCCCGGATCGGCATCCACCGGGTCCAGCGCCTCCAGCCCCAGCACATGGCGGGCATAGACCGCGTAAGGGTCGCGCATCAGGGTTTCGATCTGGGTGACCGACAGCCGGCGCGGCCGCCTGTCGACCGGCGGACAGGGTGCCGGTGGCCCCGGCCGGACGGCCGGGGCCACCACATCCAGCGACCGCGCCCAGCCGGCATAGGGCAGCGCCGCGCGGGCGGCGCTATCCGCACGGGTAAGGCCGGCCCCCGCGATCACCGCATCCAGCCGCAGCAGCCAGCGCGACGGCACGGTGGGCGTGCCGTCGACCTTGGCCGAACGGGTGACCAGCACCCGCGGCGCCGCCAGTTGCGACCACATGTCGTGGGCGGCAAGGCCGGTGCGGCGTTCGGCCGGCGGGAAACCCGCCTGCCGGCGCATGGCCGGACTCAGCCAGGGGTCGGGGCCGGGATCGCGCGGCCAGCCGCCTTCGTTGGCCCCGCCCAGAATGACCAGATCGGCCGATAGCAGCCGGGCTTCCAGCGGCCCCAGCACCTGAAGCCGGGGATGGCTGCGCCAGCGCGGCCGAAGCGTGCGATCCGACAGCAGCGCCGACAGCAGGGCGGGATAGCGGCTGACCGGTATCGCCCCCAGAATGCCCGCCTCGTCGCGCAATTCCGCCAGCGCCTGCATCAGCGCCTCGCCGGCCTCGCCGCGCCACAGCCGCTCGGCGCCGGTCTGGGCCAGGGCCGGGGTGATGTCGTCGGCGATGGTGGCGGTGGTGGCGGCAGCGGCGGTGGCGGCCAGATCGGCGGCGCCGGTCTCGGCCAGGGCTTCGGCGGCGGCGACATGGGCATCCAGCAACTCGTCGAACCCTGCCTCGCCATCGGTCATCATCGCCGCGAAATCGCCGATGCGTTCGTCCAGCCGCTCGATCCAGGGTCCGAGCGTCGCGGCCACGGCCTGGATGCGGCCATGATCGCGGGCGCCGGTATCCGCCAGCGCGCCATCCAGCGCCGCGCGCAGCCCGGCCATACCGGGGGCTGGCCTGGGGCCGCGCAGCAGGGTTCGTTCCAGCAACCGGCCGCCGGCGCGAAACTGCCCTGGCGGCAGGCCGCCCGCCGCCAGCGGATGCTTGACCAGCGCCAGCAGCGGCACCGGCGCCAGCCGCTCGGCGGCGGCCCGGGCGATCAGATCCAGAAACACCGCCGGCCCGCTCGCCATCAGCGGCCGGCCGGCGCTGTCATCGAGGTTCAGGCCCCAGCGGCGCAGCTCGCCGGTCACCCGCCGCGCCAGCCGGCGGTCGGGGGTGACCAGGATCGCGGTCTGCTCAGGGGTCTGGAGCACAGCCCGCATGGCGACCGCGATCGCCGTTGCCTCGGCACGCGGATCGGCCGCGTCCAGCCGGTCCAGCCCGTCCAGCGACGTCGGTCCCACCACCGACAGGTTGGCCCAGCGGTCGGTGGTCTCGGCCGGGCGGAAAGCCTCGGCCAGCAGGATGCGGCGGTCGCGACCGGCGCGGATCTGGTCGCGGGTCACCGCCGGCCATACCGGTATGGCCGCGGCGGTCAGCCCCAGCTCGTCGACCAGCCGGGTCAGGGCATTTTGCGGATGGGTCGGATCCTGGCGGATCGCCACCAGGGTGTCGGCATCCGGGGTCTCGTCCAGCGCCGGCAGAACCACGGCGCCCTGGGGCAGACCGGCCACCGCCCGGATCAGCGCCCGTGTGGCCGCCTGGCTGCCGGTCGATCCGGCGATGATCACCGGGTCCGCGGGTGGCTCGGCCGCAAGCCGGGCGGCCTCGGCGCGCAACAGCCGGTTGCGGCGGTCGATGGCGTCGATCGCACCGGACTCGGCCAGGATCTCGGGCCAGAAACGGCGGATGATGTCGACGAAGGCCAGCACCTCCTGCCAGTGCCGGGCCAGGGCCTCGGGCACCAGCCGGTCGAGCCGGGCAAGGTCGACATCCTCGACCAGCGCCTCATCGAGCAGGCGGGCCAGGGCATCGGCCAGCCGGGTCGCCTCGTCCAGCGTCAGGCTCTGGCCATGATCGCGCGCGCTCCAGCGTTCGATCAGCCGCGCCAGCCGCATCCGCCGGGCCAGCGGCGACATCGCCGGCGGCAGGGCCAGGATGTCGGCAGCGGCCCCCGGATCACCGGCCTCGGCCAGCATCAGCTCGTCGGCCTCGACATCGCCCAGCGGCTTCAGCCGGGGCAGCAGAGCGGCGCGGCCATCGGCGGCGACCAGAAAGGCACGGGCCAGTTCGTCGATCGCCCGGCGCGTGGGCAGCAGCACGGTCATCCGGCCCAGCCGCTCAGGATCGCCGCCGGCGGCATCGATCAGCCCGCGAGCCAGCACATCCAGAAACGGAATGCCCGCCGGCACCCGCCACACCCCGGATGGAAACCGGCAGGCAAGGGCAGCGCTGCGGCCCCGGCGGCCGGCGGCCGACATCGTGCTGTCGCTCATGATCTGGCGCTCATGATCTGGTGCTCATACCGGCGATCCCCCTGCATCCGCGACCGCCGGTGCCCGCCCCCTCGGCGTCAGCCGGTTACGGGATCAGCCGATCAGGTCATGGCGGCCGCGCACCACCCGGTCGGCCAGCCGCACCGCCTGTGGCGTGCCGACGGCCATATAGACACCATCATGCACCACGCCATACAGGCGTTCACGCTCGATCGCCCGGTTGAACAAAAGGTTGAGCGAGAACGGCCCGTCGGGCAGGTCGGTGAACAGCGCCGGGCTGAGGATCTGCAGGCCGGAATAGAGATAGGGCGCCACTTCCCATTCATGGCGGCGGCGCAACTGACCCAGCTGGTCCATGACGAAATCGCCGGTGCCGCCATAACCCAGCGCATAGGGCATCGGCACCAGCAGCAGCAGCGCGTCCATGCGTTCCGGGTCGAAGGCGCGCGCCAGCACCTCGCAGGCGTGGGTCGGGCCGTTCAGCAGGATCTGGTCGGAATTGGACACAAAGAACGGCGCGTCGCCCAGCAGCGGCAGCGCCTTCGCGACACCGCCGCCGGTTTCGAGCAGCGTGTCCTCGTGGCTTTCCAGCAGTTCGATCGCACCCCCTGAGCGCGTGGCCAGTTCGGCCCGCAACCCCGCCAGATGCGCCGACAGCCTGGCTGCGTGATGATGGGTGTTGACCACGATCCGCGGCACGCCCACCTCGACCAGCCGGTCGAGCGTCCAGTCGATCAGCGGCCGGCCGGCGACCTCGACCAGCGGCTTGGGGCGATCATCGCTCAACGGCCGCATGCGGGTGCCGAGCCCCGCCGCCAGCACCATGGCGCTGGCCGGCATGCCGCCGCTGCCGGGCCGCCCCGCCGCCGGCTTGGAATGATCTGCCGTCGCAGACCCGGACAGACCAGAATGACCGGACAGATCGGAGGTGGTCATGCGGGGTCTCCTTCGACAGGGCCGGGCGGAACCGCCGTGGTGCGACCACGGGCGTCCCAGGGCAGATGCTCGTCCAGCCATTCGGCCAGAGGGTGCAGAGCCGGGTGCAGCAGATCGTGTTCGATCATCCGCCACACCCGGGGCTGATAGTCCAGATAGCGGGGCTTGCCGTCGCGCAGATGCAGGCGGGCGAAGATGCCGGCGATCTTCATGTTGCGCTGGGCGCCCAGCACCGCGCAGGCGGTGCGGAAGGTCTCGGTATGACCGGCGCCGCCATCGGCATCACCGGCGGCACTGTCGCCAGCGAGGCCACGCCGGCGCGCCAGATAGCGACCGACCATCGCCTCGGCCAGATCGGGAGCGACGTCGCGCCGCGCGTCTTCCAGCAGCGACACCAGGTCATAGGCCGCATGGCCGATCAACGCATCCTGGAAATCGATCACGCCCACCCGCGCCGTGCCGCGACGGCCGGGCAGCCAGAGCAGGTTTTCGGCATGATAATCGCGCAGCACCAGAACCTGTGGCACGCCGACCGTGGCCAGCAGCGGTTCAAGGACGGCGATGAAGCCCTGGCGTTCGGCATCCGTGGCCGTGCGGCCCAGCGCCAGCGGCCAGTACCAGTCGATCAGCAGCAGCGATTCGGTCAGCAGCACATCAGGGCCATAGACCGGCACGTCAAGCGCCGCCGCGCCCGGCCGGTCGTGCAGATCGGCCAGCAGATCGACGGCACTGGCATAGAGCGCCGTCTCCAGCGTGGGATCGCGGTCGATCGCCACCCGGAACAGATCGTCGCCCAGATCCTCCAGCAGCACGAAGCCGGTATCGGCATCGGCGGCCAGCACCGTCGGTGCCGACAGGCCCAGCGCCTTCAGATGCGCGCAGACCTTCAGGAACGGCCCGACATCCTCGTGCGGGGGCGGGGCATCCATCAGCACCGCCGTCTGGCGGTCGAGGCGGAGCCGGTCATAGCGGCGGAACGAGGCATCGCCGGCCAGGACCACCCGCTCGGCACCGCGCCATCCGGCGCGGGCGATGAAGCGCGCCCGCTCCAGATCACGCGGTTCCGGCTCGGCGCCGGCGGCCATGACCACCGGGATGGCGGGTGGGGTGACGGGTGGGACGTCGGTCATCGATCATTCCGTGACGGGGCGGATGGGCCGGACGCATCGGGTGCCTCAGCATCACCGGCATCATCCGCGGGAAGTTCACAGGTATGACGCCCGAGCCGCGCCGTCCAGTCGCCCGGCGCATCGATCGTGACCACGCGCGCGCCATCATCGGCGATGGAGAAACGGAGCCTGAGCGCGTCGCGATCCAGCCGGCCACCGGCACGCTCAGGCCATTCCACCAGCACCAGACCGCCGGCTGCGGCATCCTCCAGCCCCAGTTCGTCGATCTCGTCGGGATCGTCGATGCGGTAGAGATCGGCATGGGTGACCTCGACGCCGTCGAGCGCATAGCTCTGCACCAGGGTGAAGGTCGGGCTCGGGACATCGATGTCGGCGCCGGCGAGGCTGCGGATCAGCGCACGGGCAAAGGCGGTCTTGCCGGCCCCCAGATCACCATCCAGCAGCACCATGCCGCCATCGCGCAGAACCGGCGCCAGCCCGCGGGCAAACGCCGTGGTATCCGCCTCACGCGCAAGGCGGATCGGCCGCGGCGAACCGCCGGCACCGCCGGTGTCGAGCGACCGGCAGGGCCTATTCCCGGATGGTGCTGTCATCGGGGCGTTCTAGCCTGTTGACCGGCATCGAGCAAGGGGCGCGGGACAGATCAGCCCGCAAGCCCGATATGCGCCACCAGCGGCGCGATGATCCGGTCCAGGGCGGCACGGGTCGGCAGATGGCCCAGCCCCTCGATCGGATGCAGCCGCGCGCCGGCGATGCGGGCAGCACCCTGGGCGGCCTGCGCGAAAGGCACCACCGGATCGGCGGTGCCATGGATGAACAGGGTGGGACAGGTGATGCGCCCCAGCAGGTCCGCGCGGTCCCCCGCCGCCTCCACCGCCGCCATCTGCCGGCCGGTGCCCAGCGGCCGATAGCTGCGGGCGACGGCAGCCTCGATCCGGTCGCGGTGCTCGTCATCGCCGGCCGTCAGCGCCGTGCCGTCGAGAAGGCGAGACTGGGCCACGAACAGCGCGACATCGGGCGCGCGCAGCAGGCTCTCGGCACGGGCCGCCCCCAAAGCGTCGCGCACCTCCGCCGCCGCCTCCACCCGCCGCTGGCCACCCGACGACATCATGCAGGCCAGCGACGCCACCCGGCCGGGATGGTTGGCGGCGATGATCTGGGCGATGCGCCCGCCCATGGAATAGCCGACCAGATGCATCCGGTCATACCCCAGATGGTCGAGCAGGGCCACCGTATCGGCCGCCATGTCATAGAGGGTGTAGGGCGTGGCCGGCGGTGCGCCCTGATCGCCCAGCACCACGGGGCCGAAGGCGCTGGACAGCCCGGCATCGCGGTTGTCGAACACCACCACCGGGTGGGTCCGGCGCACGGCATCCAGCAGCGCCGCCGGCCAGTCGGTGGCCTGCATCGACAGGCCGTTGATGAAGATGACCGGACATCCGTCTGGCACCGGCAGCCCCTCCGGCACCTCCGGTGCCAGCTCGGCGCAGGCGATCGTCATGTGGTCCAGATCGACCAGACGGGTTTCGATGACGGTCACGACGCAGAGTTCCTTCGCGTGTCGGATTGTGGACGGCAGATGGGGCGGGACGGATGGTCAGGCGGCGGATATCGCCGCCGGGCGCGGTGCATCGACCGCCGCCAGAACCGCGCCGGCCAGATAGAGCGAGCCGCAGATCAGGATGCGCGATGGCGGGTCGCCGGCGGCATCGCCGACGGCCTGGCGCCAGTCGGCGGCGGCGGCGGCATCCAGGCCGCGCGCGCGGGCGGCGGCGGCAAGATGCTCCGGATCATGACCCGGGCCGCCGGGCACCGGCACCATGCGCAGCCGGATGGCACTGCCCAGCGGTGCCAGACTGTCGAGCACGGCATCGGCATCCTTGCGCGCCAGCAGGCCCAGCACCATCAGCACCGGCGCATCCGACCACGGGCCGGCGATCTGGCGGGCCAGCGCCTGCATGGCATCGGGATTATGGGCGCCATCGATCCAGATCCGGTGACGGCGGGCGGGGTCCAGCGCCGGCAGCGCCCGGTGCAGATCATCGGTCACCGGTTGCAGGCGACCGGGATGAACCACCCGGCGCAGGCCTTCGGCCATGGCGGCTTCATCGGCCATCGGGGCAAGGCCGGGCACGGCGAAGCCGGCGATGCGGGCCAGCGCCAGCGCCAGCGCCATGTTGCCGGCCTGATGATCGCCGGCCAGCGCCGGGGCCGGCCAGTCCCCGGCGGCAGGGCCGCCTTCGATCACAAGACCGGCGGCAGGGCCGCCAACGACCGCCGGCCGGCCGGCCCCCGGCATGTCACCCCCCCGAATGGCCGCCTGCCAGTCGCGGCCGCCTTCAACGAGCGGCGCACCCGCGGCCTGGGCCGCGGCACGGATCACGGCACCGGCCGCAGGGTGCTGGTCGGCGGTGGCGGCGGGGCAGCCGGGCTTCAGGATCGCCGCCTTCTCGGCCGCGATCAGCGCCAGCGTGTCGCCAAGGAATTCCATATGGTCGAAGGCGATGCGGGTAATGCCCACCGCCGCCGGCCGCGCCACAAGATTGGTGGCGTCCAGCCGGCCGCCCAGCCCGGTTTCCAGGATCACCAGATCGCCCGGCGCCTCGGCGAAGGCCAGGAAGGCGGCGGCCGTGGTGATCTCGAAGAAGGTGATCGGCCGGCCGGCATTCACCGCCTCGATCCGCAGCAGCAGCCTGACCAGATCGGCCTCGGCGATCGGCTGACCCGCCAGCGCGATGCGTTCATGGAACCGCACCAGATGCGGCGAGGTATAGGCATGCGCCCGCAGCCCGGCGGCACGGGCGATGGCGCCGAGGGCCGCCACCACCGATCCCTTGCCATTGGTGCCGGCGATATGGATCACCGGCGGCAGATGGTCCTGCGGATCGCCCAGATCGGCCAGCAGGCGGCGGATGCGCCCGAAACCCAGCTCGATTTCAGTGGTATGCAGCCGGCCCAGCCGGTCCAGGATCTGTGCGCTCTGGTCCATGACGACGGTTCCGGCTGCGACGGCGGGGCTTGCAGAAGAGGGGGGCCTTGCGTGGGCGCGGGGTCAGCCCGCCTTGGGGTCAGCCGGGGCCGGGGCGGCCGGCGCCGTTTCGGCGCGCGCCACGGCCTTGCCATCCGCGGGCTTGCCCTCGGCCTGGCCGGCGGGCACCGGCTTGGTGGCCGCGGGTCCGGGCTTCGCCATGGCATCCTTGCCCGACGGCACCTTCGACGGCGTGACGGTGCGGGTGGTGACGCTGCCGCTGGCCCGCTCGGGCTGGTCGATGGCGGTGCCGGGGCGCGGCGCCACATGCGGCAGCTTCAGCAGCAGCTTCAGCGTCCGCGCCAGCGTGGCCTTCAGCTCCTTGCGCGGCACGACCATGTCGAGCATGCCGTGTTCCATCAGGTATTCGGCGCGCTGGAAGCCCTGGGGCAGCGCCTCGCGGATGGTGCTCTCGATCACCCGCTGGCCGGCGAAGCCGATCAGCGCGCCGGGCTCGGAGATATGGATATCGCCGATCATGGCGAAGGATGCGGTGACACCGCCGGTGGTGGGGTCGGTGAACACCACGATATAGGGCAGGCCGGCCTCCTTCACCCGGTCGACCGCCACTGTGGTGCGGGCCATCTGCATCAGCGACAGCGCGCCTTCCTGCATGCGGGCGCCGCCCGATGCCGGAAACACGATCAGCGGCCGCTTCTTCTGCACCGCCACCGCCGCCGCCTTGACCAGCCCCTCGCCGACGCCAAGCCCCATCGATCCGCCGAGAAACTCGAAATCGAACACCGCACACACCGCAGGCACGCCGCCGATCCGGCCCTCGCCCACCTGGATGGCATCGGCCTCGTCGGTCTTGGCCTGGGCCTCGCGCAGACGGTCGGTATAGCGCTTGCGGTCGCGGAAGCGCAGCGGATCGGCGGTCACCTTGGGGGTGTCGATCCGGTCATAGGCGCCGTCGTCGAACAGCATCGCCAGCCGCTGCTTCGCGGGCAGCCGCATATGATGCCCGCAATGGGTGCAGACATGCAGGTTTTCCACCAGATCGCGGTGGAAGATCATCTGCTCGCAGGATGGACATTTGTGCCACAGATTGTCCGGCGTCTCGGGCTTGCGGACCAGCGCCTGGATCTTGGGGCGGACGAAGTTCGACAGCCAGCTCATGCGATGGGGCTCTCCGTTCGGATGCCGGACAAGAGGGATGGGATCATCGGGGACGGACCGGTCAGGATGCGGCCGGCGTGGCCGCGCCGCGCACGCCGCCGGCAAGCCGGCTGACCAGCGCCCGCACCCGGTCGGGGGCGGTCGCGGGCGCGCCGTCGAGCACCGCCTGTTCCACTTCCTGCACGATCGCCGAGCCGACGACGACCGCGTCACCGATAGCGGCAAAGGCAGCCGCCTGTTCAGGGGTTCTTATACCGAAGCCGATCGCGACCGGCAATTCGCTTGCCGCGCGAATTCTGGCGACAGACGGCGCCACTTTCGAGATATCGGCGGCGGCCGTGCCGGTGATGCCGGTGATCGAGACATAATAGAGGAAGCCGCTCGCCCGGCCCACGACCAGGGGCAGACGCTCGGCCGAGGTGGTCGGTGCCACCAGCCGGACCAGCGCCAGACCCGCCGGGTCGGTGAAGCGGACCAGTTCGTCCTCTTCCTCGGCCGGCAGATCAACCACGATCAATCCGTCGACACCGGCGGCGATGGCATCGGCTGCGAAGCGTTCCGGGCCATAGGCATAGATCGGGTTGTAGTAGCCCATCAGCACGACCGGGGTGTCGGTGTCGGTCCGGCGGAAATCGCGGACCATATCGAGTACCTTGACCA
The DNA here is from genome assembly GCF_014636235.1 of Tistrella bauzanensis. Classification (NCBI taxonomy): domain Bacteria; kingdom Pseudomonadati; phylum Pseudomonadota; class Alphaproteobacteria; order Geminicoccales; family Geminicoccaceae; genus Tistrella; species Tistrella bauzanensis. The sequence continues at coordinate 13,705 of NZ_BMDZ01000012.1, read as the reverse complement.
TGGTCACGCCGGCGGCCAGCGCGCGCAATCCGGCGCGCTGGATCGCCGGGCCATCGGCCATCGGGTCGGTGAAGGGCACGCCCAGCTCGATCACGTCGGCGCCGGCCATGGCCAGTTCGGCCATGACCCGGGCGCCGGTTTCAAGATCCGGATCGCCGGCGGTGACGAAGGTGACCAGACCGGCGCGGCCTTCGGCCTTCAGGCTGGCGAAGCGCCGGTCGATGCGGGCGCTGCCGCCGGCCAGGGCGGCCGAAGACGCAGCCGGTGACGCGGCGGGGGAAACGGGCAGGCTATCGGTCAGGGCGCTCACAGATCCACTCCCAGCGCTTCGGCGACGGTGAAGACGTCCTTGTCGCCGCGGCCACACATGTTCATCACCAGAATGGCGTCGCGCCCCAGAGTCGGCGCGGTCTTGATCACCTGGGCCACCGCATGGGCCGGCTCCAGCGCCGGCAGGATGCCTTCCAGCCGCGCGCACAGCTTGAAGGCATCGAGCGCCTCGTCATCGGTGATCGCGGTATATTCCACCCGGCCGATATCGCGCAGCCAGGAATGCTCCGGGCCGATGCCGGGATAGTCGAGCCCGGCCGAGATCGAATGGGCGTTCTGGATCTGGCCGTCGGCATCCTGAAGCAGATAGGTGCGGTTGCCATGCAGCACACCAGGGGTGCCGCCGGCCAGAGAGGCCGCATGCGCGCCGCTGTCGATGCCATGGCCGGCCGCCTCGACACCCATCATCCGCACGGCGGGATCGTCGAGGAACGGGTGAAACAGCCCGATGGCGTTCGATCCACCGCCGATGCAGGCCACCAGCAGATCGGGCAGCCGGCCCTCGCGCTCCAGCACCTGGGCGCGGGCTTCCTCGCCGATGATCGACTGGAAATCGCGCACCATCATCGGATAGGGATGCGGGCCGGCCGCCGTGCCGATGCAATAGAAGGTATCGTCGACATTCGACACCCAGTCGCGCAGCGCCTCGTTCATCGCGTCCTTCAGGGTGGCGGTGCCCGACGACACGCCACGCACCTCGGCACCCAGCAGGCGCATGCGGAACACATTGGGCTTCTGACGGACAATGTCGGTGTCGCCCATATAGACCACGCAATCCATGCCCAGCCGCGCGCACATGGTGGCGGTGGCCACGCCATGCTGGCCGGCGCCGGTCTCGGCGATGATCCGCTTCTTGCCCATGCGCTTGGCCACCAGCAACTGGCCCAGCACATTGTTGATCTTATGGGCGCCGGTGTGGTTCAGCTCGTCGCGCTTCAGATAGATCTTCGCGCCGCCGAGATGCTCGGTCAGCCGCTCCGCCAGATAAAGCGGGCTGGGCCGGCCGACGTAATCGCGCTGGAACAGCGCCATCTCGGCCGCGAAGGACGGATCCCGGCGGGCGGCGTCATAGGCCTGCTCCAGTTCCAGGATCAGCGGCATCAGGGTTTCGGCCACGAAGCGGCCGCCGAACAGGCCGAAGCGGCCATGCTCGTCGGGGCCGGCGCGGAAGGTGTTGGGTGTGTGCGACATGAACCGGCTGTTCCTGGGCTTCAGTCGGAACCGGGCGCGCCGGTTCCCCTGGTGACGGCGCCGGGGGCCTCTGGCCTCCGGGCAAAGGCGGCGCGGGCGGCCGCGACGAAGGCGGTGATCGCCGCCGGATCCTTGACCCCCGGGGCGGTCTCCACCCCGGACGAGACATCGACGCCATCGGCGCGGGTGCGGATGATGGCGTCGGCGACGGTGGCGGGCGTCAAGCCACCCGCCAGCCACCACGGGCGGCCGGCGGTGGCGGCGGTGAAATCGGGGCCGGCGAGCAGATCCCAGTCGAAGGACCGGCCCAGCCCGCCGGGGCGGTCGGCATCGACGGGGGGGCGGGCGTCCAGCAGAAGCAGATCGGCCTTCGATGCCATCGGGCGCAAGGCCATGATGTCGGCCGCATCGGCGATGCCCGCCGCCTTGATCACCGGCAGGCCATAGCGTGCACGCACCACGGCGATACGCTCCGGCGTCTCGTGGCCATGCAGTTGCAGCAGGCCGGGGGCCAGCGCATCCACCGCCGCATCCAGCACCGGCCAGTCGGCATCCACCGTCAGCAGCACACGGGTCAGCGGGGCATTCGGCCCGTCAGCCGGCAGCGTCGCCGCCAGCCGGGCCAGATCGGTATGGTCGACATGGCGCGGCGAGGGGCCGAAATGCACGAAGCCAAGATGGCTGGCACCGGCCCGGATGGCGGCATCGATCGCGGCCGCGTCCTTCAGGCCGCAGATCTTGATCGCCCCTGCCCTGTCCGTCTCTGGCCCGGCGCCGGTCATCGGTCAGGCGGCTCCCGTCAGTTCGGCGGCCGCGATCTCGGCGGCGATGTCCGCGGCGGCGGCGGCCGGATCGGCCGCCTCGGTGATCGGGCGCCCCACCACCAGCACATCGGCGCCGCCGGCGCGGGCATCGGCCGGGGTCATCACCCGCTTCTGATCGCCGCGCGCGGCATCGGCCGGGCGGATGCCCGGCACCACCATCAGCGGCTGTGCACCGAAACGCGCCCGCAGCCGGACAAGTTCCGTGGGCGCGCACACGATGCCGGCGGCGCCATGGGCAAGCGCCGTATCGGTCAGCCGCAACACCTGGTCGCTGGCCGGGCCGCGCTGCCCCACCGACATCAGGTCGGTGTCGTCCATGCTGGTCAGCACGGTCACCGCCACCACCGCCGGCGCCCGGTCGATGCCAAGCCGTATGGCGGCTTCGGCCGCCGCCTCGCGCGCCGCCTTGATCATGGCGGGGCCACCCGACGCGTGGATGGTCAGCAGCGCCGGCGCCAGCGGTGCCACGGCGCGCACGGCACCTGCCACGGTGTTGGGGATATCGTGAAACTTCAGGTCCAGGAACAGCGGCAGATCGGGTGCTGCCGCGCGCACGCGGTGAACACCGTCGATGCCGTTCGCCATGAAGAATTCGAGCCCGAGCTTGATGCCGCCTGCGCTGGCGGCGACGGCCTTGGCCAATGATGCCGCGCGCTGCACATCGATGGTGTCGATGGCGACGAACAGCGGATTATCGAAGCGTGGGCGATTGATCTTGCTCATGTCCATCCGGTATTTCGCAAACCTCCGGGCTTATACCAGAGCCGGCCGCGAAGGGCCTACCCGATTTCCACCGCGAATGCCGCATGGGCACCGGCCAGGGGGCGTTGCCGCCGGACCAGGTGCCCGGGTGTGTGATCAGGCGCCGCCCGTGGCCCGGCGCAGGGCCAGTTCGGCCGCCACCAGGTCTTCGAGCGAATGCCCGACCGATTTGAACAGCGTCACCTGGCCGCCATCCCGCCGCCCGGGATGACGGCCCGACGACAGATCGGCCAGATCGCCGGCGATCCGGTCCATGGCGAAGCGGCCGGCGGCCACCGCCTGGATCAGATCGCCCGCCTCGGCCGCGGCACCGTCGCGGCCGTCGACAAACACATCCGCGCGTGCCACCGCCTCGGCATCGGCCTCGCACATCGCCGGCATATAAGCGCCGACGAGGTCCAGATGAGTGCCGGGCGCCACCAGCTGCCCCCGGATCAGCGGCACGGTCGCCCGGGTCGCGGCCGAAATGATGCAGGCATCGGCCACCGCCGCGTCCAGGGCATCGGGGGATACCACAGCCACGTCCAGCGCCGCGCGTTCCGCCGGGGTCAGTGCGTCGATCACCGCCTGGGCGGCATCGGCGCGCCGCGCCCACACGCGGATGCGGGCAAGGCCCGGCCGGAAGGTGACATGGGCCCTGATCAGGTGCAGGGCAAGGGCACCGGCGCCGATCACCAGCAGCGTGCGGGCATCGGCCCGCGCCAGATGGCGCGCCGCCAGCGCCGAGGCACAGGCGGTGCGGCGCTGGGTGATGGCGGCACCGTCCAGCAGCGCCAGCGGCGCCGACGTCTCGCGGTCGAGCAGCAGATAGCTGCCGATCACCGTCGGCAGGCCGACGCCCGGATTGTCGGGCATCACCCCCACCACCTTCAGACCGATCGCGCGCGGGTTCCAGGCCGGCATCACCAGCAGGGTGCCGTCGCTGGCACCGGGCCGGGCCGGCGGCAGGTGATGATGGGCACGCGGCGGAATGTCGTCGGGCATCGCCGCGAAGGCCGCACCCAGCGCATCGATCAGCGCGTCGTAACTGAGCGCCGCATGAACGGCATCGGCATCGATGACGCGGATCGTGGTGGAACGGCCGGACATGGTGAGAAGAACTCCGTGGCGATTGGGGCGGCGGCATCGGCGGCATGCCGGGCGCATCGCCGCAGGCGGCAGCCATCAGTCCTGGGGACGCGGGCTGCCCGACAACCGGCGCTATGGCGTGCGGGTCAGGCGGCGCTGCGGCCGGGCAGGCGCAGATCGGAACCGGCTGTGCCCGGCAGGGCCGGCCCCGCAGGGGCGGCAGGGGCGGACGGGGTCGATGCCGTGGCGGCGCGCAGCCGGTGCATCTCGCCTTCCAGCTCCTCGACCCGCCGGGCCAGCCTGCGGGCACGGGCACGATGCCGGCCGGCGCGCAACCAGGCGATCAACCCGCCCAGCAGCAGCCCCAGCAGCAGGGTTGCCTCCAGCGCCAGAAACAGCGGCAGCGCCAGTTCCAGGCCGAAGGGCCACAGCGACAGAACCACACCCGTCCGGTTGCCGATCGCAAAGGCGGCAACGATCACCGCGATCAGGGCAAGCAGGGCGAATTTCAGGGCACGCAGCATCGGGCCGGCATCCTCCGGGGGCGGGTGAAACATCAACAGATGCGATCATAACCGAAAACGCGCGCCATGTGGCGCGCGTCATCGATGTGATCATCACCCCCCGCCGCAGCGCGGTCGCGACAACCTGCCGCAGCGCGGTCGTGATCACTCGCCGTTCAGGCGGTCGCGCAGTTCCTTGCCGGTCTTGAAGAAGGGCACGAATTTCGACGGCACGCTGACCGTATCGCCGGTGCGGGGATTGCGGCCGGTGCGCGAGCGGCGGTGCTTCACCGAGAATGCCCCGAATCCGCGCAGTTCAACCCGGTCCCCACGCGACAGCGCCTCGGAAATCTCGTCGAACACCGTGCTGACGATCTGCTCGACATCGCGCTGATAAAGATGGGGATGGCTCGCGGCGAGGCGGGCGATCAGCTCCGACTTGGTCATGATTATGCTTGGTCCTTGGGTAAGACGATATGTCTGGCCGGGCTCTGGCGAGCCGCAGGTATCGATGGCCGAATATGGCGGCACTGCATTGCAGGCCAGGGCGGCCCCCGCGAAGAGAGCTGCCGGCAGTCATGCATCCGTCATGTTCAAGTCAGGGGCGAGGGTGCCAAACCGACACGAGCCCGTCAACACTAAGCCGTTCAGCCAGTTCGGTATTTTTCAGCAGGCTGTGCACGATTGCATCGCTTGCCCTGGCGAACAGGCCGCGATCATCATCCGGCCGGGGGGTGATATCCTCGATCGGCAGCGCCGCGTCCAGCCCCTTTTCGGCATCCAGCCAGTCCAGCGCCGCATCCCGGCCACCCAGCGCATCGACCAGACCGGCGGCCAGCGCCTGACGGCCGGTGAAGATCCGGCCGCTGGCGGCAAGGTCCAGAGCCTCGCCCTCCAGCGCACGACGGGTGGCGACAAGACCGCGGAAATACTGATAGCTGTCGGCCACCACCTCCTGCAGCGCGGCGCGGCCCTCGTCGGTCAGTTCTTCCATCGGATTGGGCTGGGCCTTCAGCGGCGCGCTCTTGATCAGCTCGGCCTCGATGCCAAGCTTGCGCATCAGCTCGGTGCCCTCAACCGCCTGAAGATAAACCCCGACCGATCCGGTCAGGGTCTCGCCATGGGCAAAGATCCGGTCGGCGCCAAGGGCGGTCATATAGGCGGCCGAGGCGGCGATGCTCTCCATCACCGCCACCACCGGCTTTTCTTCCGCCACCCGGCGCAGCGCCTCGAAATTCAGCTCGCCGCCCACTGTGCTGCCGCCGCCGCTGTCGATCCGCACGATCAGCGCCTTGATGCCGTCGTCCTCGGCCACCTTGTCCAGCCGCTCATACAGATCGTCATCGGGGGCGATGAAGCCGCTGATCTCAAGCTCGGCGAAACGGTCGCCCCGGAACGGGCCGGTGGCGCGGTCGATGGCGCCGCCGTCGAACAGAACCGCGCCCAGCACCGCCGCCAGCAGGATGGCGGCGATCCGCCAGACGGTGATTCCGCGCTTCAGGCGGCGGCGGTCAACGGCACGGTCGACGTCGAAGGGTGACATGCGGTGGAACCTCGAAAGCGGCGCTTGTGCCACCCCGGGGCGGCGTTCGGCCCCATCTATACCCCCTGCGCCCGCAGGCTCCAAGTTTCATCGCCACAGCATTATTTGCCGACATCGGTCAACCCGGCGACCAGCCGGCGTTGCAGCAGGATCACCAGAATGACCGGCGGCGCCATCGCCACCAGCGCCCGGCCCATGGTCAGCCCCCAGCGGGTTTCGGCATTGTCGCTGGGCAGGGTGCGCGCCACCCCCATCACCACCGTCGCCATCCGCTCATCGGTGGTGATCAGCAGCGGCCACAGATACTGGTTCCAGCCATAGACGAACAGGATCACGGTCAGCGCGGCGGTGGCCGGCGCCGCCAGCGGCAGGGCGATGTCGCGCAGAAAGCGCAGCGGCCCGGCGCCGTCGATCCGCGCCGCCTCGACCAGTTCGCCCGGCACGCTCAGAAACACCTGACGATACAGGAAGGTGGCGGTGGCCGAGGCGATCAGCGGCAGGATCAGCCCGGCATGGGTGTCGAGCAGGCTGGGCGACAACCCGATTTCGATGCCCAGCAGCCGCAGGCCCGCCACCAGCGGCCCCAGCGGATCGGCCGCGACCGCATAGGTCGGCACGATCCGCACCTCGACCGGCAGCATCAGCGAGAAGAAGATCGCCCAGAACGCCAGATTGCGGCCGCGAAAGCGGAAATAGACGATGGCGAAGCCGGCGGTCAGCGACACCGCGATCTTGGCTGTGGTGATGCCCACCGCCATGATCAGGCTGTTGAACAACTGGCGCTGCACCGACGGATCGGCCAGCACGCCGGCGATGGTGACAATCAGCCCCGGCCCGGGCAGCGAGAACAGGGTCAGCCGGCCATCCTCGGTCATCGAGGCGATGGCGGCGGCATACCAGACCGGCAACAGCATGGCGACCGCGCCGATGCTGAACAGGCAGATGGCCAGCGCCCGGAACACCGGATCGCGCCGGACCATGCCGCCGGGGAGAGAGGGCGCCTGCCGCTTACGCATAGGCCACCCGCTTCTCGATCCAGCGGAACTGAATGACCGTCAGCACGCCGACCAGCGCCATCAGGATGATCGACTGCGCGGCCGACCCGCCCAGATCCTGGGCCTGGAAGCCGTCGCGATAGGCCTTGTAGACCATCAGCCGGGTGGCACCGCCGGGACCGCCCTTGGTGATGGCGTCGACGATGCCGAAACTGTCGAAGAAGGCATAGATCAGGTTCATCACCAGCAGGAAGAAACTGGTCGGCGAGATCAGCGGCCAGACCACATCGCGCAGCCGCCGGAACGGCCCGGCGCCATCGATCGCCGCCGCCTCGATCAACGAGCGCGGCACCGAGCGGATCGCCGCGAAGAAGAACACGAAGTTATAGGAGATCTGCTTCCACACCGCCGCCGCCACGATCAGCGCCATGGCATCGGCGCCGTCGAGCAGCGGGTTCCAGGCGATGCCGGCCTGATGCAGCAATCGCGCCAGCACCCCGAAGCCCGGATGCATCAGGAACAGCCACAGCACCCCCGCCACCGCCGGCGCCACCGCATAGGGCCAGATGATCAGCGAGCGCAGCCCCGGCCGATCGCCCAGCACCCGATCGGCGGCCGCCGCCAGCGCGAAGGCGATCGCCATCGACACCCCCGCGACCAGCCCCGCGAAGATCAGGCTGGCCCGGATGCTGTCGGCATATTCGGCCTGGGCGAACAGCATACGAAAGTTGTCTAAACCAACAAAAATACCATCACCGGTAAATGGGTCGGACAGATAGAACGCCTGCCGCAAGCCTTCCGCCGCCGGGCGGAAGAAGAACAGCGCCAGCACCGCGAGCTGTGGCGCCAGCAGCAGCCAGGGCAGCATGCGGCCCCGGAAGACCGGATTGGTTGAAACAGACGACGCAGACATCAGGGACCAGACGGGTTCGGGCGGCACAAGGCCGATGACCGGCGCGCCAGCGGCCGCGATTCCGCGACCGGTGACGCGCCGGCATCGCCGGGTGTCGGTGTCGGTTGTGGATGGAGGGGGCCGGTTACTGCGCGATCGTGCGCTCGAACCGCTCCAGCAGCGGATTGGCGCGGCTGACGGCGCTGTCCATCGCCTCGGCGGCGGTGGATTTCATCGACCAGATGTTCTCAAGCTCCTCGTTCAGGATCTCGTCGATCTGGACCAGATAGCCCAGCCGGATGCCCCGGGTGTTGTCGGTGGGCGTGCCGCGGGTCAACTGGCGGATCGCCAGTTCCTGATGGGGGAATTTCTCGTAATAGCCCTCGGCCTTCGCGGCCTCATAGGCATCCAGCGTGATCGGCACATAGCCCGAGACCTTGTGCCAGTCGACCTGACGCGGGGTTTCGGCCAGAAACGCCAGGAACGCCGCGACACCTTTGTAGACCTCGGGCGTCTGGCCGTTCATCACGAACAGCCCGGCGCCGCCGATGAAGCTGTTCTTCGGGTCGGCGGTGCCGGCCTCCACCGGCAGCAGCGCCGCGCCGAACTGGAATTTGGCCTTCTGCGAGATGCCGCCATAACCGGCCGAGCTTTCCAGCATGATCGCGCAGCGCCGGGCATAGAACGCCTCATGCGCGCCGGTCCACTGGCGGCCCTGATACTGCATCAGCCCGTCCTTCACCCAGCGCTGCAACCGGTCGAGATGGGCCACCATCTTCGGGTCGTTCACCGACAGCCGCGCGCCGGGGCCGTTCATGCCGTTGGCCGGCGTCGCCACCGGAATGTCCTGGATGAAGGCGTAGTTCTTGATCAGCGTCCATTCCTGCCACGACGGCACCACCGGGCAATCCACCCCCGCCGCCTTCAGCTTCACCGCCGCCGCCTCCAGATCGTCCCAGGTCACCGGCACCGCCGCGACGCCGGCCTTGGTCAGAAGGTCGCGGTTGAACCACATCAGCGGCGTCGAGGTGTTGAACGGCATCGCGATCTGACGGCCATTCTCCTGATAGGCCGCGATCACCGGCTGGATATAGCGGCTCCAGTCGACATCCATGCCGGCCTCGCGCATCACCTCGTCCACAGGCTTCGCCGCCTTGGAATAGATCACCGTCGGCGCCGCCGGCGCATGGACCTGCACGATCGCCGGCGCCTTGCCGGCGCGCGCCGCCGCGATCGCGCCATTGATCACATCGTCATAATTGCCCTTGAACACCGCGTGCACCTTATAGTCCGGCTGCGACGCGTTGAACTCATCGGCATAGCGGGCAATGGTCTTGCCCAGGGTAATGTCGGGCGAATGGGCGTGCCACAGATCGAACTCGGTCGCGGCCACCGCCGGCGCCGACACGCTGAGCAGGGCAAGACCGGCGAGGCCGAAAGCGGCCGCGCGCTGACGGATGGGGCGCATGTGACTGGCTCCTTGGGGAGAGGATCGGATGCAGATGACGAAGCGGCCTCTTGTCGTGCCCGGCTTCGCCATAACCCGGCTTCTCCATAAACAATACACATGGCACATGACATGCTTATGAATGTGACTTATGGAATCTGGTACTGACAGCCACAGGGCACGGCCGGCATGGCCACAGCGGGGACCGATGAATTTCAACCAGATGCGCGCCTTCCACGCCGTCGCCATGGAAGGCGGCTTCTCCGCCGCCGCCAAGGCGCTGGGCGTCACCCAACCCGCCGTCACCGTGCAGATCCGCGGGCTTGAGACCGAGCTTGGCGTGCGGCTGTTCCTGCGCCGCGGCCAGGGCGCCGTGCCCACCGCCGCCGGCGAAACCCTGCTCGCCCATGTCCGCCGGATCATGCTGCTGGTCGACCGCACCGCCGCCGAAGTCGCCGGCAACCCCGCCATCGGCGGCGGCATCGTCCGCCTGGGCCTCAGCACCCCCGCCACCATCATGGGCCTCGCCAAGCGCTTCGCCGATGCCCACCCCGGCGTGGAGCTGCGGCTCGCCACCGGCAACACCGAACAACTCATCGAAGACCTGCTCGCCTGCCGCGTCGACCTGATCGCCGCCAGCCATATCGACCCCGACCCCCGCCTCGCCGGCGTGGTGCTCGACCGCCAGCGCCTCACCCTGCTGGTGCCCGAAGGCGACCCCCTCGCCGCGACCCCGGACCCCCTCCCCCTCCACGCCCTCGCCAACCTGCCCCTGCTGCTGCGCGAGCCAAGCTCCGTCACCCGCCAGCTGTTCCTGAAAGCCGCCGACACAGCCGGCATCCCCATCCGCATGGCCGCCAGCCTCGGCAGCCGCGAAATGATCCGCGAAGCCACCGCCGCCGGCCTCGGCTATGGCATCGTCTTCGACGGCGAACTCGGCCGCGACAACCGCCTGAAACACCGCCCCCTCGAAGGCGACGGCCTGGAAGCCGATGTCCGCCTGTCCTGCCTCCCCGACATGGCCGACCTCGGCATGGTCGCGGCTTTCCTGGCTTTGGCCCGGGGGGATGAGGTGGGCGGATGACTAGGCCGGACGCGGACAACACCGGCGGTCAGTGCCCATAGCTGGCAATGGGTGGGGGGCCATGAGCAGCGCGGTGTCCCGGCTGCGCCGGGATCGGTTTGCTTTATTGTTTGAAAGTCGCCGCACATTTGGACGGAGCGTGGAGCATCTCTGGGTGAGAGATGCAATAAAAATTCTTACATATATAATGATTTATGTCCGCTATTTTACAACTCGCCACGCCTGGGGCCACAGCGCATAGTCCGCGCATGTTGATACCAAATCGCATCCGCTATTGGCGCGATCAGGCCGGGCTGACCCAAGAGCAGCTTGCGGACGCCATCGGCGCGACGCGGCAGACGGTCCACCATCTCGAACAGGGCAAGGGCGGCATCAGCCCCGATAAGCTGCGCGGCCTGTCACGCGCGCTCAAGGTGGAACCGTGGCAACTGCTTGACGGCAGCGAGATCGCCGACGCCGCTGTACGGCGCGAAGCACCCACCCTCGACGAGGTCTATACAGCCGCTCTGGCGGTTGAAAAATGGGTCCGACAAGGCGGATTCGCGCTCTCCCCGGAAGACAAGGCCAGCTTGGTGCGCACCGTCTGCCGCCATATCGCAAAGCTGCGCGGCCAACCCGCCGAGCATGTCGCCGAGATCGTCGCCGCCTTTCTGGCAGCGGGGACCGGGAAATAACCCCGCTGGCGGAGCGCGGGCCATTAAGCGACGATATGTAAGAAAATATCTTACGTATCTCTGTACGGATGCCCGGAAAAGAATTACTTTCTGTCCTGGCCATCAACGGCCCGTCGCCGTGATCACAAGGCGCGCCCCTCCGGCACGATCGAGCGGAACACCGCGACATGACCAAGCCAAGCTGGCCCCACGCCCCTGACGACGAGATAGCTCAGACAGCCCCCTGCCCGGTCGCGGCGCTGGCCGCCGATTGGGCCATTCTTGACGATCAGATCCTGGATCACTGGTCTGTGCCGGAAAACGAGCCCGAGATCTGCGTGGCGCTCGACACATGGCGCAACGCGATCGCCACCCACGCGCTGAACCTGACCGCCACATCACCGGCCGGCGCCGCGTTTCAGGCCTATCTGGTCAGCCTCACCATCGCCATCGCCGACAGCCCCGACCTGCCCCCGGACGACCGCGACCGCCACCTGAAGGCCGCAGCCAATGGCGCGCGCAACCTGACGCGATATCTGACAGTGGCGCGCTGGCGGCAGGCTGCGGGGTGAGCCTCACGGCCCGCGAATGTCTCGCCGGCGGGCTTCGGGTCATGTGCCTGCATGCGAACGCGATTTCACTCCACGCTTCCGCACGGGGCGCGACTGTAGCGCGCGAAACGGTTTGGCACCGATTTTGGTATGCCTTGTCACCTTGCCTGTGACTGACTGCAGGCACCCTCAACGCCGGCGGCCATCGACCGGGCGAGGTAGTTGCTACCGGCGGTCGGCTCAAGCTGCACCTCCATTGGAGTGCCGGCGAACCGAACAAAACCGACATAGCTATTTTTGGCGTTCACTTCCCCGCAAACGATGCGCCCGCCGGCGCCATGCGACAGCACGCGGACGTTCCAGATCTGGGTGGTGGCTGGATCTTCATTCGCCCGCGGATCTGGCTCGTTGTGGCCTCCGCGAGTTAGGTGTCGGTCATATTCAGAGCGCGGGGCGCCGGATTCCGTCGTTTCGACGCTTTGGCTGCCGATGATCGCAGCCGACGGGCCGGCCTCACACCCGACCCGTTCGCGGTCGCGCATCACGAGATGATGATCGATGATCTCGAATACTCTATCGCGACGAAAGCGCAGAAACCAGCCATAGACCGTCGTCACCGGCGGAAGGTCTTTCGGCAACAGGCGCCACGCGATTCCTCCGCGCAGGACGTAGAAGATTGCGTTCACGATCTCACGCATCGGCCACTGACGCGGGCGGCCTGTCCGGGCTGGCGGGGGCATGAACGGGGCGATGACTGCCCAATCCGCGCCGCTCAGATCGCTTCCATAACGCAGGGCATCGCAGCTATACTACCGACGGGTGGCAGGTGCCCACATGCGGTTCTCCAAACAGGCTTTGACAACCGTTTGGAATCACAAACGGGTCTCGCTATCCATCTCTTTTTCAGTTTCGAGGCGGACTCTAAGGAGCGGCAATGGCAGAGATCACGGATAAGACGATAAAGCGATTATTCGCCTTGTCCGGAAACATCTGCGCATTCCCTGGGTGCGGGTTGCCAATCGTCGACAAGGCCGGGACGGTTACAGGGGAGATCTGCCACATCACAGCCAGAAGACCAGGCGGCCCGCGTTACGATCATTCACTATCAGATCGTGATCGTAACGGATTCAGCAATTTGATTCTCCTTTGTGCGCATCACCACAAGGTCGTTGACTCGGAACACCAAATCTATACGACTGACACTATCCAAGGTATGAAGTCAATTCACGAAAAGGTCGCTGGCCGTCCGGAACGAGCCAGTGACATGGTCTTCGCAAATATCCTTCTGAATGACATGAACCGGATTGCAGTTGCACAGAACACAGGCAATGTCGCTATCAACAGTCCCGGCGCAATTCAGGCCCATGAAGTTCACATTCGAACAAGTCGTCAGTCAGTGAAGATCAACGCTCCTCCTGGAACAATAGGATTTGATCAGGAGGCTAGTCGTTATGTGCAATATCTGATCGAACGCTATAATAAATTCGCGAGCGCGAATCGGACGCGGGCGTCGAAATTCAACTATGGAGCCATTTCTAAGAACGTCGAGAACAATTTCGGAGCGCCATGGCGCTTGTTATCGATTGAGGAATTCGAGCCCGTTTGTCAGTATCTCCAGAAGCGGATTGAACGGACAATCATAGCCAAAACGAACGCAGCAAGAGGAGAGCGTGCTTACTCCAGTTATTCGGAATTCAGCACGCGGTAAGCTATTTCCATGGTCGCGGACGCGCTAGATCGGCACCACATCTTGCGGGAATCCACGTTCGAAAGGCGATCGCATAAGAGGCTGTTGCCGAATGCCCGCTACCCATGGTTTGACGCCGTCTGCTGACGGCTTGGGAGCTTGGCGGGGGTCTCGC
>NZ_BMDZ01000011.1 GCF_014636235.1 Tistrella bauzanensis | reverse complement strand
AGGCGCCGGCCGCAGGCTCAAGGGCGGATCTCACTGCGATCGCGACACATTCCGAAGACCCATTCTGCAACAGGCTCTATGGGTGACGACGCAACCCGTCGATCAGCAGATCAACCATGCGCCTGGTATGGGCGATGCCGTCCTCATCCGATGAAACCGACAGATTGCCGATCGCGCGCAGCAGGTCGAAGGCCGGGATGTCGTCGCGGATCCGGCCGGTGGCGGCGGCAGCATTCAGAAGGGCTGTGAGGGCAGGTTCGAAATGGGCGCGGAAATAGGCGGGCAGTACATCGAAGGCCGGGTCGCCCGAATGGAGCGCGGCGGCGAGGCCCTTCTTGGTGGCGATGAAGGCGGTATAGCGGCGGAGCCACAGGACCAGCGCTTCGGCTGGCGGATGACGGGCGGCCAGGGATGCGGCCTCGGCGGCGCAGGCATCGACCTCGCGCCGGAACACCGCCGCCACCAGATCGGCGCGTTTCGGGAAGCGGCGATACAGCGTGCCGACGCCGACGCCGGCGCGGCCTGCAATCTCTCTGACCGGCGCCTCGACGCCTGAGATCGCAAACACCACCTTTGCCGCTTCGAGCACCGCATCCTCGTTTCGGCGCGCATCGGCACGCACGCGCCGTTCCACAGGCGGCATGTCGTCGTGCGGCGTGCCGTCCTGCGACACTGTCGGGTCGTGGGACATCGGGCCTCCATTGCCGGTCGGGCACGCTGCCGTCACCGGGCCTGTTGATAAATGGAACGAAGTTCCGTATATGATTCCCATGCGGATCAACGTTCCGTTTTTCGACAGGCTGGTCCGCTTCTCCGCTCTATAGCGACGTGGCGCCGGTTCCACCATCCCGAAACAGGGGCATCACCGCCATGAACAATCTGATCCGCCCGGCCCGGCACATTCCGGTCACCGATCCGACGCCCACCCTCTCGGTCAATCCGGTGACGTTGCCGGCGGCCGGACGCGGGCTGCCGCTGGAACTGCGGGTCACGGCGCCGGTGAGCGGGCATGATCTGGGCGTCATCCTGATCTCGCATGGCCATGGCCCTTCGCTCTATCTGCCGTCGAAGGATGGCTATGGGCCGCTGGTCGATTTCTATGCCGCGCGCGGCTTCGTGGTGATCCAGCCCACCCATGCCAATTCGAAGGTGGCCGGGCTCGCCCCCGATGCCCCGGGGGGGCCGCTGTTCTGGCGGTCGCGGGTCGCGGATATGACGCTGATCCTGGACCGGCTCGACGATGTCGTGGCGGCGGTTCCGACACTTGCCGGCCGTGTCGATCGAAACAAGGTTGCCGCGGTCGGACATTCCATGGGTGGCCAGACGGTGGGCATGCTGCTGGGCGCCCGGCTGACCGATCCCAACGACGCGACCGCGACCGATGTGTCGCTGATCGAGCCGCGCATCAAGGCGGGCGTCCTGCTGGCCGCCCCCGGCCATGGCGGTGACAGCCTCAGCGATTTTGCCCGCACGGCATATTCGGCGCTGAACCCCGATTTCTCCCAGATGACCACGCCCACATTGGTGGTGGTGGGCGACAGCGACGTGAACCCGCATCTGAGCCCGCGCGGCGCGGACTGGCACACCGACCCGTTTCACCACAGCCCCGGTGCCGACCATCTGCTGACCCTGTTCGGCGGCCGGCACGGGCTGGGCGGGATCGCCGGCTATGACGCCAAAGAGACCGATGACGAAGATCCCGACCGTCTGGAGGTCACCCGGCGCCTGAGCTGGGCCTATCTGCGATCGGCGCTCTATGCCGGCGATCCGGCGTGGGCCCTGGCCTGCGCTGCGCTGGCGGCGCATGCCGGCGCCAGCGGCCGGGTCGACGGCAAGCGGCGCCTCACCCCCTGAAGATCACCCGGCGGTGATAATCCAGAAAGGCCGGGTGCGGGTGCAGATCGCGTGGGCCGCCCGATCCCGCCTCCGGCTGCGCGCAACCACTGTTGATTGCGTCGAGGCGAAATCTTACAGCATCAAGGGGTGGCTCGACCAGGTGCCGCAGCGGGCGGTGCTCCGGCCGACCGGGTGGCGATCTGGCGGCGGGCGCGGCGCTTGTGCCACCAGATCACCACCCCGGTGATCGAGACCAGGGCGAGCGCCACACCCGCGACCGCGATCAGAATACGGCCGGCAAGCCCGCCGATGCGGCCGGAATGCAGCGGGAACTGAAGCTGAAGGAACACATCGCCCACCGTGCCCTGGCCGGGGATGCTGGCCAGCAGCACCGCACCGGTTGAATCGTCGAGATAGAGATGCGGATGGCCGGTGTCGATGGCCCAGGGGCCATGCGGTTCCGGCTCGTCGAGGCTGATGATATAGACCCCGAACGCCGCGTAATGATAGGCGTCGACCGCCTGCGCCGGCAGGCCGCTGGCGGCGGCATGAGCCTCGCCACGGGCCGCGGCCTGTTCGAAACTGAGGCCGGGCGGGGGCGGGTTGGCACGATAGCGGGGCGCGCCGACCTCGCGCGCGCTGGGGGACAGATCCGCCACCAGAGACAACAGCGGCCGCATCACCTGGGCTTCCAGGTTCAGCGACACGCTGCTGATCGCCAGCACCAGAAACACAGCCCACAGCCACAGGCCCGGCGCGCGGTGCAGATCGAGCACCCGGCGATGGCTGCCGGTGCCCCGCAATGACAGGCCGGGCTTGATCTTCCAGGCCGGCGCCCAACCGGCGCCGAAGCCACGGGTGAAGGGGCGGCGGCCGCGCGGCAGGGTCAGCCACAGCGCCACGACCGCATCCAGCGCCCAGATCAGCGCCACCACCCCCAGCAGCCATTTGCCGACCGGCCCGGCGGTCAGCGAATAATGGAAGGTGTAGAGAAAGGGCATGATCGCAGTCATCTGGTCGCGCCGACCCAGAATGTCGCCGGTCACCGGATCGACGAAGACCTGATCATAACCCGGTGACAGGGTTCCCGGCCGGGGCAGGACCGTGACCAGCACCGCCTCGCCCGCCCTGGGTACCAGCGGCAGGGCGGTGACGGCGATGTCGGGATCGATCGCCGTGACCCGGGTCACGATGTCATCGGGCGTCAGCACCGGTCCGCGCCCCGGCACCTGGAACAGCGCCGGGTTCAGCCAGGCATCGAGTTCATGCTGGAAGGTGATGGCGCTGCCGGTCAGCCCGGCCAGCACCAGGAACAGCGCGGTCGACAGCCCCGCCCAGCGATGAACCCTGACCCAGAGACCGCGCATCAGGATGCCCTTACCAGCGGTATTTGAGCGAGGCGGTCACCGCCCGGCCGGCGCCCCAATAGCAGGCATTGGCCGACAGGCAGGTGGAGACATAGGTTTCGTCGAGCAGGTTGGTGGCGTTGACGGCGAGGCTCGCACCCGCGGCATCGGGGCTGAGCCGGCCCAGATCGAACCGCAGCCCGGCATCGAACAGGGTCACGCCCGGGGATTTGAACTGATTGTCCAATTCGCCATAGAGATGGCCGATATAGCGCACGCCGGCGCCCAGCCCCAGCCCGTCGGCGACGCCATTGTCGAAGCTCTTGTCCAACCAGAGGGCGGCGGTGTTGCGCGGCACGAAGGCCAGTTGCCGGCCAAGCTGTGCGTCGCGTTCGGTTTCAGTGATTTCGCTGTCGCTATAGGCATAGCTTGCGATCGCGCGGTAGCCCTCGCCCAGATCGGCATGGGCTTCCACCTCCAGCCCCTTCACCTCGACCTCGCCGCTCTGGATGAAGGCACCGCCGGTGGTGCTGGTGGCGACATTCTCCTGCACCAGATGATAGGCCGAGACCGTGATCATCGAGTTATAGCCGACCGGTTGATAGCGCAGCCCGATTTCAGCCTGCCGGCCTTCCATCGGCTCAAGCGGCCGGCCGTCAGGCGTTGAGCCGCCAAGCGGCTGAAACGAGGTCGTGTAGCTGATATAGGGGGCGAGGCCGTTGTCGAAGGCATAGACCAGGCCGGCGCGGCCGGTGAATGCCTCGTCATCGTGACGGACAATGGTGCCGTTGGTATCGGTCTTGGCCTCGGCGTGGTCATAACGCCCGCCAAGCATCAGATGCCAGCGCCCCAGGCTCATCAGGTTCTGGACATAGACGCCGGTCTGGCGGCGGGTCTGGTCGATGCTGGTGCCGACTGGCGGCACGGTGATGCCGCCCGAATAGACCGGGTCGAAGACATCGATCGGCGCGACCATCGCAAGCTGGGTCTCGTCGAAATGGCTGTTCTCGTGAAGCAGATCGACGCCGATCAGCAGATCATGGCCAACCGGACCGGTCTCGAAACGGGCCTCGGCGCGGGTGTCGGCGGTGAGGCTGCGGGCGGTTTCGGGGAAGGCCCATGCATAGCGGTAGAGGGTCTGATCCGATAGCGCATAGCCCTGCACCCGCCGGGTGCTGGTGTCGACATCGGCATAGCGCAGGCTGTGGCTGACGGTCCAGACATCGTCCAGCCGGTGCTCGACCTCGTAGCCCAGCATCCATTGCTCGTTGGTGAACAGGTCGTAATCGGGCTCGCCCACGAAACGATTGGTGGGGATATAGCCGTCGGGATGCGGATAGAGCGTGCCGATCGAGGGCAGGACCGGCGCGCCGCCGCCGCCTTCCGAGCGGATCTTCTGGTATTGCGACAGCACCGTCAGTGTCGTGTCGTCGCCGGCCCAGGTGAATGCCGGGGCCACGAAGATCTTGTCCTCCTCGACATGGTCATACTGGGTGTCGGCCTCGCGCCCGACCACGGTCAGGCGATAGAGCAGACGGTTGTCGTCATCCATGGCGCCCGAGAAATCGCCGGCCAACTGCCGACGGCCATAGCTGCCGGTGCCAAGCTCGATCTCGTTCAGCCTGTCGGCGGTGGGGCGCTTGGATGTCATGCCCAGCAGGCCGCCGGGCGCGTTCTGGCCATAGAGCACCGAGGCCGGGCCCTTCAGAACCTCGATGCGTTCAAGGCCATAGGGCTCGATGCGCGGCTGGGCATAGCCGCGCGACCCGAAGGGCAGGCGCAGGCCATCGAGATAACGCCCGGGGGTGAAGCCGCGCACCGTGAACCAGTCGAGCCGGAGATCGACATTGCCATACTGGCTGATCACGCCCGGCGCATAGCGCAGCGCCTGGGTGACGGTGTCGGAGCCCTGCATGTCCATCTGATCGCGGGTGACGACCGATATCGCCTGGGGGGTGAGGATGATCGGGGTGTCGGTCTTGGATGCCGTGACCGAATGGCTGGCGGCGATGCCGGCGACCGCGCCGCGTGCCGTGCCCTGACGCCCGGCATCGATGGTGAGCGGATCGAGCCGGGTGGTGCCGGCCTCGGCTGGCGGCAGAGCTTCCAGCATCACCGCCCGCGGGCCGGTGATGCGATAGGTGAGGCCGGTGCCCGACAGCAACTGGCGCAGGGCCTGTTCACTGTCGAGCCGGCCGCGGACGCCTGGGGAGACGATGCCGGCATCGAGCCCGGCGGCGAAGCCCGCATTCCAGCCGGTGGCGCTGCTGAAGGCATTGATCGCCTGCACCAGCGGCTGGCGGGGGATGTCGAAATCATGGCGCTGATCCTCGGCGGCAACCGGCGCACCCGAGATCTGCGCGGCGGCGCGGCCGGTGATGCCGGGACCGGACAGGATGGCGGCGCCGACCAGGGCGACGCCGGCCATGGTCGCGCGGCGCGCCGGCCGTGCGGCGGCGCGCCGTCCGGATGTGGGGCAAAGGGGCTGATGCCGTGTGGTCATGAGGAACGTCCCGCCTGTGCGTCACCGATAGGGTGGGGCGTGCCACATGTCTTGCGATTGCGTCTCGCATGCAATTACGCCCCGGAGACCTGACGCGTCAGGCCGGGGGATCGCGTAAATTTTTTTATGAGGACATGTCCGGGGCGCCGGGATCAGCGCAGGATCAGCAGCATGCCGGTCAGGCGGGTGACGCGCGCGCCGGCCACGGCGGCAAGCGACTGCGTGCTGTCGGCCGGGTCGTCGAGCCGGTAATTGCCGGTGACCCGGCGGCTGGCGAGGGCCGGATCGGTGATCAGGATGCGCCCCGGCAGATAGCGGTCGAGTTCGGCCAGCACCTCGCCGAGCGGCCGGTCGGCGAAGACCAGCCGCCCGTCCAGCCAGCCCAGGCTCTGGGCCGGATCGGGGCGGGTGACGGCGCCGGGGCCGGTGTCGTCGAGACGCAGGGCGTCGCCGGCGGTGAGTGCCACGCTGCGGCCGGCGGCGCCGGCTTCGACCCGGCCGCTGCGGACCTGAACCCTGACGGCGTCATCGGCGGTGAAGCCGACGGCGAAGGCGGTGCCGGTGACCCGGACCATCGCCGGGCCGGCCGCGACCGTGAATGGCCGCGCGCCATCGGGTGACACCTCGAAGAAGGCCCGCCCGCCCAGCAGGCGCAGATGCCGGCCGGTGTCGTCGATGGTGACGGCAATCGCCGTGTCGGTGTCGAGGGTGACGCGCGAGCCATCGGCCAGCATCATCACCCGACGCTCGCCGGTGGCGGTGATCGCATCGGCCTGAAGCCGCACCGGCAGATCGAGGGCGGCGCCGATACCGACCGCCACCAGAACCGAGGCGGCGAGCGCCAGCCGACGCAGAACCGGCCGGCGCCGGCGCGCGGCGGCCGCGTCGGATATAGCATCGGGGCTGCGCGCATCCGCAGGGGCCATGTCGGTGGTGGCAGCCTTCGCAATGGCGGTGGCGAAGACATCGGCGCCCCACATCGCCTCGACCCGGGCCAGAGCCGCGGCATGGGCTGGGTCGGCGGCGGCCCAGGCGGCCAGCGCCTCGGCCTCGCCCGGGGCGGCATCGGGGTCGCGCACGCGGATGAACCGCTCAAGCGCGGCATCGATGATGGCCGCATCGGTTGTGACCGGGTCCATGGTGTCGCGGGTGCCGGTCATTGGCGGGGGCCCGCCATGAAACTGCCCAGACAGGCGGCCATCGCGTCCTTCAGATCCTTCTGAACCGTGCTGGTCGAGACGCCAAGAGATGTCGCCACCTCGCCATAGCTGCGGCCTTCCAGCCGGCAGGCGACCATCACCCGGCGCTGGCGCGGCGTCAACCGTGACATCGCCTGCTCCAGCCGGTCGAGCAACTGGCGGTCGCCGACCTCGGCTTCGGGGGTCGGGGTGTCGGCGGCGATCCGGGCCATGTCGTCATCGGCATCGCCCTGGCCGACCACGGCGCCCTGGCGGCGTTCGCGACGCAGATGGTCGAGCGCCAGATTGCGGGCGGTGCGGAACAGGAACGGCTCCAGATGCTGAACCTGGGTATGCGCCAGC
Organism: Tistrella bauzanensis; assembly: GCF_014636235.1. Taxonomy (NCBI): domain Bacteria; kingdom Pseudomonadati; phylum Pseudomonadota; class Alphaproteobacteria; order Geminicoccales; family Geminicoccaceae; genus Tistrella; species Tistrella bauzanensis. The sequence goes on along the minus strand of NZ_BMDZ01000011.1, from coordinate 91,963 downwards.
GCGGCGCGGACCTTCAGATAGGTCTCCTGCGCCAGATCCTCGGCCACCGCCAGGCTGCCGACGATGGATGTCAGGCTGCGCACCAGAACGCGGCGCTGGCCGGTATAGACGTGATTGAGCCGGTCGAGCGCCGTTCGGTCCAAGATCCGCGATATCCCGAAGAGCCCAGCGGGCATCACCGGCGGCGGCAGGCCATCCGGATATATCTGAGAAGACCGTAGTTTAGAGAGAATGCGACTTATTTGCAATAACCTGATCGCAGGCCCCGATATGTCAGCGTCCATCACCCCGGCGGGCGGCGAAACGGCCCTGTTCCGCGCGGAAGGCGGCACCGCGCGCAGCACCGGTGAATTGGTCGATATCGATCAGCGACGCAGCGGAAAGCGGCGCGATGCCACTGGCGTTCAGCATCCGCTTGTTCATCCGCAAGGGGGTGGCGGGTTTGGCGGCCAGCCGGTCGGCCATGATCCGGGCGGCATCGAGGGCGGTGGCGTCGGCATCGGCGATGCCGTCGACCAGCCCCAGGGTGAGTGCCTGTTCAGCGGTGACATTGGTGCCGAGCAGCGCCATGCGACGGGTGGCCTGAAGGCCGATGGTGGCGATAAGACGCGGCAGGCATCCCCAGCCGGGCGTGATGCCGCGGTCGATTTCCGGCAGGCCGAACAAGGCACCCGCGCGGGCCACCCGGAAATCGCAGGCCAGCGCCATCACCAGCCCGCCACCCAGGGCATAGCCCTCGACGGCGGCGATGGTGACCGGCGGCAGGCTGGTCCAGGCCTCGACGGCCTCGCCGCCGGCGCGGGCGATCTGTTCGGCCAGGGCCTCGTCCGCGCCATCGGCCAGGGCCGCCACGCCCGGATCCGCCAGATCGAACCCGCCGCTGAAGGCCGTGTCCGATCCGTGCAGGATCACCACCGCGATCTCCGGTCGGCGGGCCAGATGGCGCGCGGCATCGGTCAGGTCGTGCAGCAGGGCCGGGGAGAGCGGATTGACCTGCCGGGCCGGGCGGTCGAAACGCACCGTGGCGACCGGTCCGGCGATCGAGACGGAGACGGCGGAGGATGGTTGATCGGTCATGGCATCGTGTGTCCTGAGAATGAGGGTGGCCCGGATCCTGCGCGTTGCCGGCCGGAACGGCAACCGGCTGCCGGCGCATCTTGACAGACCGACCGATCGGTTGGTTAATGCTCCGTATGACCGACACCGATCGCCTCACGGCCCGCTCAACCACTGCCCGCTCAACCCAGGCTCAGCGCGCGCGCACCCGCCCCGCGCGGCGCCGGGAGCGTGGCGAGGAAACCCGCGCTCTGCTGCTCGACGAGGCCGAGCGGCTGTTCGCCGCCCATGGCTTTCATGGCGTCGGGCTGGCGGCGCTGGCCGCGGCCAGAGGCCTGGGCAATGCCGGGCTGCTGCATCATTTCCCCAGCAAGGCCCGGCTCTATGGCGCGGTGTTGGCGCGGGTGGGCGCCGAACTCGACGCCCTGCTGGACGCGGCCCTGGCCGATGCCGGAGGTCCGCGGGATGCCGCCTGCGCGATGGTGCGGGTGCAGGCGACCTGGACGGCGGAGCGGCCGCAAGGCGCGCGGCTGGTGCTGCGGGAACTGCTCGACAATCTCGACCGGGTGGGGCGGGCGCGCAGCCTGCCGCTGGCCGGCTATGTCGACCGGATGTGCCGGGTGATCGAGGCCGCGCAAGCGGCCGGCCATGTGGCGGCGGGGCCGGTGGTTCTGCCGCTGACCCAGCTTCTGGGCGGTTTCGCCTATGCCCTGGCCGTTCGGCCGACCTTTGCCCAGATGCGGCCGCAAGACGCCGTGCTGGCCAGCGATGCCGCATTCGTCGACGCCCTTGTGGCGCTGGCGGAGGCGGCGTTGTTCACCGGAGGACATGCCCATGCCGACCCCGATGCCCGCTGAGCCGACGCCCCCTGAGCCGATGCCGGCCGCAGCCGACATCCCCGACCGGCTGGCACTGCTGGACCGGGCCTGCGCCAGCCTGGCGCGCGGCCGGCCGGAAATGCCGGATGCGATGTATCACAGCCCGGTCCGCCGCTATATCGACCCGGCGCGGCTGGCGGCCGAACAGCGGCTGATCCGCCGTTACCCGCAGATGGCGGCGGCATCCGCCGAAATCCCGGCACCGGGCGACTGGTTGGCCCGTGACATCTCGGGCGTGCCGGTGCTGCTGGTGCGCGATGCCGACGGCCGGGTGAACGCGCTGCTCAACGCCTGTCGCCATCGCGGCGTGCGGGTGACGGAGGCCGGCTGCGGATCGGGCCGGCGCAGCTTCACCTGCCCCTATCATGCCTGGACCTATGGCGCCGACGGGGCCTTGAAATCGGTGCCCAAAGCCTTCGGCTTCCCGGACCTGGACAAAGCGACGCGCGGCTTGCGGCGGTTGGCGGTGGCGGAATGCGGCGGACTGATCTGGGTGGCAACCGATGCCGATCATGCGGGGGTCGATATCCGCGCGCATCTCGGCACCGTCGGTGACGATCTGGAGGCGCTGGGTTTCGCTTCGCACGTGCCATATGCGCCACGTGAATTGCCGCTTACCTGCGACTGGAAGCTGGTGCTCGACGGGTCGTTCGAGGCCTATCACTTCAAGATCGCCCACAAGGCGACCATCGCGCCGATGTTCGCCGACAATCTGCAGGTGATCGACGAGTTCGGGCTGAACCGCCGGCTGTATCTGGTCAAAGCGGCGCTGGACCCGACGGCCCCGCCGAGGCCCGAAGACTTCACCACCCGCGGCTTCGGCAACATCTTCTATTTCGTGTTTCCGAACACGCTGATCCTGGTGCAGCCCGATCATGCCCAGGTGACGCGGGTGGAGCCGGCGGGTGTCGGCGCCTCTGTGCTGCACGACGTGGCGCTGGTGCCCGAGGTGCCGGCGACACCGAAGGCGCTGCATCACTGGCAGCGCAACATCGACATCTACCGCGCGGCACTGGGCGAGGATTACGTGCTGGCGGAATCGACCCAGTCGACGCTGACCACCGGCGCCAATGACACGCTGATCTTCGGCGGCTTCGAATTCGCCGCCGCGCGGTTCCACGATCAGCTTGAGGCCGAACTGGCGGCGATGGCGTCCGGCTGATCGGGCGATGCCCCGATCAGCCGGATGTGACAGGCCGGTGCCTTACGGCTTCACCGCCGCGGTCACGATCACCTCGACCCGGTATTCCGGGGCGGCGAGCTTCGCCTCGCCAGTGGCGCGGGCGGGGCTGTGGCCGGGCACGACCCACTTGTCCCAGACCGCGTTCATCTCGGCGAAATCATTGATGTCGGCCAGCCAGATGATTGCCTGAAGGATGCGGCTGCGGTCGCTGCCGGCCCGTTCCAATGCGGCATCGACTTCGGCCAGCGCATCGGCGGTCTGCTCGGCGACGCTGCGGCCGGGGGTGCCGACCTTGCCGGCCAGCCAGACCATGCCGTTATAGACCACGCCGTCGCTCATCCGCGGGCCGGGATTGACGCGGCGGATATCGGGGTTGCTGTCGGTCATGATGTCGGGGTCTCCTTGGATCGTCTCGGGATGTCGCGGTGCGCGTTCCGGGGCGTGCGCCCCGATTCCCGCGCCGTTCCGGGCTTCCGCCCGGCTGGTGATAGGTGTACCAGTGTGGTCGACCCGCCGCCAAGCTTCCGGAGCACGCGCGCCATGACCCCGACCGATCTTCGTGCCCGCGTGCTGTATCGCGACCAGCTTGTGGTGATCATCGACAAGCCCGCCGGGCTGCCGGTCCATGCCGGTCCGCGCGGCGGACCCAATCTGGAGTTGTATCTGGATGCGCTGCGCTTCGGATACAAGGAACAGCCATCGCTGGCCCACCGGCTGGACCGCGACACCAGCGGCTGCCTGGTGCTGGGCCGCAACCGGCGCGGACTGGCCCGGCTGGGCCGGATGTTCGCCGGTGGCCGGGTGGAGAAGGTCTATTGGGCGGTGACCGACGGCATCCCCGATGCGCCGGAAGGCCGGGTCGATGCCCCCCTTGCAAAGCATACCCCCGGCCGGGGCTGGAAGATGGTCGTCGACCCGGCGGGCCAGGCGGCGGTGACCGACTGGCGGGTGCTGGGGCAGGCGGATGGCCGGGCCTGGATCGAATGCCGGCCCCGCACCGGCCGCACTCATCAGATCCGCGTGCATATGGCACATCTGGGCTGCCCGCTGGTCGGCGACCCGGTTTATGCCCATGGCGTGGGCGATGCCTTTGCCGATGAGATGCGCGGCCGGCTGGGATCGATGCTGCTGCATGCCCGCGCCATCACCCTGCCGCTGCACCCGGATGCGCCGCCGGTGACGGCGACAGCGCCGGTGCCGCCGCATATGCGCGCCGGATTGCAGGCGGTGGGCATGGATGGCGCGGCGGAAGACGCCTTCGCCCGCCGCCAGCGCGCCGAGGCCCTGGCGGCGGCCGAGGCCAGCCCCGCCGATGACGAGGCCGACGACCGCCTGCGGAGCCGCCGTCATCGCGGCCTGCATCGCGGCCCTGCCGGGCGCGATGATGGAGGCCGCGATAACGGAGGGCGGGGCGGCTTCGGCGGTCGCTGACCGCTGAGCCGTCAATCGGCGGTGTGGCAGACCATGCCGGCGCTGCGGCCGCGCAGCGCGCACAGGCCGATCGAGCGCCAGCCGGGTGGATGGCCGGCCAGATCCAGCACCGTATCGGTGGCGACCACCGCCAGATCCGCCTGTTTGGCGACACTCTCGATCCGGGCTGCCACATTCACCGGATCGCCGATCACGGTATAATCCAGCCGGGCATCATCGCCCACCGGGCCGCAATAGACCGTACCGGCATGAACCGCCACCGCCACGGCGGGGCGGTGCGGGGGGATGCCCTCGGCGGCCAGCGCCGTGCCGGCCCAGGCCTCGACATCGGCCGCGATCGCGCGGGCGGCATGCAGAGCGGCACGTGCGGCGGCGGCGGGATCGGCGTCACCGGTGGCACCGAACAGCGCCAGCACGCCATCGCCCACGAAGCCGGCGATCATGCCGCCATGGACGCCGACCACCTGTCCGACCCAGCGGCGATAATCGCCGAGCAGCCGGCCGGTGGCCTGCGGGTCCAGCCGTTCGGCCATGGCGGTCGATCCGCGCAGATCGACGAAGACGATCGCCAGATCCCGCCGTCCACCCAGCGCATCGGGGCTGGTGGCGGGATCGGCCATCATGGCCGCGATCTCGGCCGGCAGGAACCGGCCAAGCCGGCCGGCGCGGGCGGCTTCGGCCACCGCGCGCGCCACCATGCGCCGGTTGCGGGCGGCGGCGATGGCCAGCGCCACCCCCGCCAGCACCAGCATCAGCAGGCGGCCGATATTGGGCGGGGTGGCGTGCATGCCGTTGATCGCGGCGGCAAGCGCCGCCGGATCGGCCGGGATGTCGTGATTGGACAGCATCGGCAGGCCCAGCGCCATCACCAGCAGGCCGGTGACCATCAGGATGGCCATCGGGCGCAAGCGGATGGCGGCGATCGCAAGCAGCACCGGGGCCAGTGCTGCCGCGGTCAGCATCAGCGCATAGCGGCCGGGCAGTCCGGTCAGGACCAGCCCCGCCAGGACCGATCCGCCCAGCAGCACCGCGTCGGTCAGCGGAAACACCCAGGCCATCCAGCGCCGGTGGCGCCGGCGGATGGTGAGCAGCACCACGACGATGCCCAGCAGACCGAAGGCCCCGAGTGTGACCAGGGCGACCATCAGCCGGCGGTCGACGGCGCCGGTCATGGTCATGTCGGGCCGGATGATCAGCAGCGGTACCACCAGCGAGGCCAGCAGGATCACCGCCATGGCGATGCGCATCCAGCCGCCCAGCCGTTCGGCTTCGCGTTCGGCCGCGTCGATATCAGTGGGTGTGGCGTCGTTTCGATGGCGCGGCATCCGCGCGCTCACCGGCCGGCGAGCGCCGCCCGCAAGGCGTCGGCGGTCGCGGCCAGCGCCTCGGGCTCGGCGCGTGGCATTGGCCTGAAGGTGAGGTCGGTCTCGACGATCTGGCGGCGCGAGATCACGTCGGTCAGCTCGTGCATCGGCACGATATGAGCATGGGCATGGGCGACGTCGATGCCGGTGAAGGCGAAGCTCACCCGCTCCACGCCATAGATCCGCTTCATCTGGCGCGCCAGATCCTGACCCAGCGCCATGATCCGCGCCGCCGTGTCGGCGGGCAGATCCTCGAACCAGGCATGATGCCGGCGCGGAATGATCAGGGTATGGCCCGGCCGGATCGGCTGGATGTCGAGAAATGCCATCACTGTGTCGTCCTGATGGATGACATGGGCGGGCAGGTGGCCGCCGGCAATGGCGCAGAACAGGCAGGGCGTGTCGGTCATCGTTCACGAATCCAGGCTTGCGGGAGGGAAGGGTGGGGCAGCGGCGTGGCTGATACGCCGCCCGCAGTATAACCCGACGCGGTGGCGATGGCGCCTGCCCGGATGGAGGCCGCTACCAGATCCGGCTGGTGACGCTGGCCTGCGCCACCAGATGGCCTTCAGTATCGCGGACCGATACCGCGGTGACCGTGCCACCGCAGCCGCGTGACAGCACGGTGGTCTCGGTCACCAGATCGACGCCCTCGGCCGGACGCAGATAATGCATGACCAGGGTTTGAGTGGCGCCGCCGCGCAGGCCGTCGGGATCTGCCCCCGAGGCGGAAGCGGCGGCCCCGGCGATATCGGCCAGGGTGGCGATGACGCCGCCATGGACGATCCGGCCGGTGGTGACATTGGCCGGATCGAAGGGCAGGCGCAGGCGCACGTCGTCGCGCGCCAGTCTTTCGACCCGGATCGCCAGATGCCGGGCCACGGGGCCGGCGATGAGCACGTCATGGATGATGGCGGCGATCCGCGGATCGACGGTATCGGTATCGCGGTCGGCTTCTGAAATCCCGGGGGACATGATGGCACGGCCTTCCTGTTGCGGGGCGGGGTGGCGTTCAGGAAAGCGCGGCCGGCGCCGCCGGTCGATTACCCTTGAGGTCATGGCCGGCCTGAGGGAGGCGGAGGTGGTACGGCATCAGGAGAATTCGGTCAGGGTTAATTTATCATAGGTTGTGTTTCATCATGTCCATGTCTACCTTCTGGATCGGGGTCACAGGATCGGGGATGGAAGCCATGACGCTGGCCGGAACGGGTGCCGACGCGGTGCGCGCGGTTGCGGGAGAAGACGGCAGGGCCAAGGCGGGGCCCAGCCCCGCTGCGCTGGGGCTGGACGCCGCCCTTGGCTGGGCGGCCAGCCGGTCGCTGGCCGAGGCGATCAATGGCGGCACGTTCGCGCGGTTGGCCGCCGGGCGCGCCGACCCGACCGAGCTGGCGACGGCGGTGGGCCTGTCGGTCGACCGGCTGCTGGCACAGCTTGCGGCGCTGGGCGCGCAAGGGTTGCTCTATCTGGAAGATGATGGGCAGGTGATTCTGAATCCGCAGGCGCGGGATGCCGCCGCTGCGGCGGCGGCCCTGCTGGCGGCGGGCGTGCCTGCGGCACCGGCCGCCATCAGCTGGCCGGTGCTGGACCCGGCGATCGGCGGCTGGGCCGGGGCGCTGTTGCGGCCGCGCGGTCGCTGGCTGGTTCTGGGTGGTGACGCCGGCTTCGCCGAGGGCTTCGCGCGATCGGGCGCGGTCGAGGTGGTGCGGATCGACGAGAACGACCCGGCCTTCGCCGCCGCATTGGCCGATCCGGGGCAGGACTGGCCGCAAGGGTTGGACGGGGTGTTGGTCCTGCGTGGGCTGGGCCGCCAGCACAAATCGCTGATCTCGGCGGCGATCGAGGCATCGGAAGAAGCGCTTGGCCCCGATGGCCGCTTCGCCTGCCTGGATCTGATGCTGGATGACGACTATTCCGGGCCGCGCCATGCCGGTCTCTGGTCATACGCCCAGGCGGACCTTGGCAGCGAGGCACCGCCGCTGACCCTGAACTTTCTGGGGCTGCGGCTGGCCGAAGTGGGCTTCGCCCCGCCATCATCCGCCGATGCCCCGGATGGCATTCACCGTCTGGTGTGGAGCCTGCGCGACTGAGGGTCGCAGATCGATTGTCCGGTCACAGCACCGCTTGCCCGTGCCGGATGGCTGCGCCATCTTCGGCGGCATGAGCACGCGCCCCCAGAACAAGCCGGGTGATCGGCCCGGACCTGAGAGACCGCCGCGATCGCGCCGCAGATGGCGGCTGGTCGCGGGCGCTGCCGGCTGTGCCGCGGTGATCGCGGTCGGTGCCGTCCTGGTGCTGGCGCCGGACAGGGTGCGGGCGGTTCTGGGGCTGGATGGCGGCCATGCTGCAGCCGGCCATGTGGTGCGCAGCTTCCCCGATCCGGCCAGTCCGGATGCCGCCGCGCGGGCGGCGCTGTATGCAGCACTGGCCGAGATGCCGTCGGAACTCGACCCGGCCGACCCGGCCAAGGTGGCCGAGGGCGGGCGGCTGTATGCGACATATTGCGCCGCCTGCCATGGCCCCGATCTCGGTGGCGCGCCCGATTGGGACTGGCGCACGCCCCGGCCATCGGGGCGGATGGCGGCACCACCCCATGATGCGACCGGCCACACCTGGCATCACCCCGACCAGCATCTGTTCGCGCTGACCGCCCTTGGTCCCGGCCCGTTCGCGCCGCCGGGCTATCAGTCCGACATGCCCGGCTTCCGCGATCGGCTGAGCGATGACCAGATCTGGGCGATCCTGTCCTTCATCAAAAGCCGCTGGCCGGTGCCGGTTCGCGAGGCTCATGACCGGTTGTCGGCCGGGATGGCGCGGTGAGTGGCGCAGATGAGACGAGCACGCCGGACCCGCGGCTGCTGGATGCCGGCGGCTGGCGGCGGCTGGTGCCCTGGCTGAATGTGACCGAGGCGGGATGCACCGCAGGCGGTGCCGGTTTCATGGCCGTCGACGATGACGCGCTGGGCCGCGCCGCCGACAGCCTGCACGATCAGGGCTGGTTCGCGCTGCCGCCCTGCCTGCCGCCGGATCTGATCGACGGGCTTGGCCGCGGCATCAGCCGGCTGGCGGCGCTGGGCTGGCCGCCGGTGTTCATCCATGTCTTTGATCAGGCCTGGGCGCTGCAGGCGGCATTGACGCCGCTGGCCCGGCATCTGCTGGGCGACCGCTTCGCCGTGCTGCCGCATCTGTGGGCGTGGTGCGTGCCGCCGGTGGCGGGCGCGCGCGGCTGGCCCGGTCATCGTGACCTGATCGGCAACAGTGTGTTTCCGGGCGGCATTCACATGACGCTCAGCCTGTGGGTGCCGCTGGTCGATGCCACCCTGGACAATGGCTGCATACGGGTGGTGCCGCTGCCGGTGGAACGGGCCCTGCCCGATCGGCTTGAGACCATGATCGCCGACGGGCGGCTGGCCGCCGAACCCGAGGCGATCGGCACGCCCCTGCCGGCCGCAGCCGGGGCGGTTCTGGGCTGGCGCCAGGATCTGTGGCACTGGTCGGGGCGCGCCACAACCGCCGCTGCCGGCCCGCGGATCAGCATCGCGATCGAGATGCAGAACCGGGCCTTCGATGCGGTGGCGGAGCCGCTGATCGCGGCGGGCCATGGCCCCCGGATGCAGATGCGCGTCGACCTGATCCTGCGTGCGCTCCGAACCTATGCGCGGATGGAAAGCCTGCCCGGGCAGCTTCCGATTGACACTCTTGCGCAAGAATTCAAGTAAAAGATCTATTCAGGCGTGTGGCGCGATTTAATCTCTGTGGTTCAATAAGACATTTCATAATCGCCCACAGGTCGGGTGACGTTTCTGCTAAAATTGGCGCCTGTCTCGTAACATTGATGCCCTTGCCATTGTGCTTTCGTGCCTGGCGGCTATATTCAGCCCGACAACATACCAGTCGACGCCTCCGCGCGGTGTCGCGCGGAGCGGCTCAAGGAGTCCTACCGCATGACCGAGAACACCGCCGTCCGTGCAGGTACCGTCACGATCACGGACGATATCAGCGGGCAGAGCCACGAATTGCCGATCCTGAACGGTACGTCGGGGAATATGGTGATCGATATCCGCTCGCTCGGCGGGAAGACCGGCTATTTCACCTATGATCCGGGCTTCATGGCCACCGCCTCGTGCGAGAGCCGGATCACCTTCATCGACGGCGACAAGGGCGAGCTGCTCCATCGGGGTTACCCGATCGACCAGCTTGCCACCAAGAGCAACTTCCTTGAAGTCGCTTATCTGATGATGAACGGCGAGTTGCCCTCGAAGGACGAATACACGACCTTCGAGCGCAATATCACCCGCCACACCATGCTGCATGAGCAGCTGACCAAGTTCTTCACCGGTTTCCGCCGCGATGCCCATCCGATGGCGGTCATGGTGGGTGTGGTCGGCGCGATGTCGGCCTTCTATCACGACAGCACCGATATCAACGATCCGGCGCATCGGGTGATCGCCTCGCACCGGCTGATCGCCAAGGTGCCGACCATCGCCGCGATGGCCTATAAGTATTCGGTCGGCCAGCCTTTCGTGTATCCGCGCAACGATCTGGGCTATGCCGAGAATTTCCTGCACATGATGTTCTCGGTGCCGTGCGAGCCTTACGAGGTCAACCCGGTTCTGGCGCGGGCGATGGACCGGATCCTGATTCTGCACGCCGATCATGAGCAGAATGCCTCGACCTCAACCGTCCGTCTGGCCGGCTCGTCGGGGGCCAATCCCTTCGCCTGCATCGCCGCCGGCATCGCCTGCCTGTGGGGGCCCGCACATGGCGGCGCCAACGAGGCGGTGATCAAGATGCTGGAGGAGATCGGCTCGGCCGACAAGATCCCCGAATTCATCGCCCGGGCGAAGGACAAGGACGATCCGTTCCGGCTGATGGGCTTCGGTCATCGCGTCTATAAGAACTTCGACCCGCGCGCGACCATCATGCGCCAGACCTGCCACGAGGTTCTGGGCGAGCTTGGCATCAAGGACGAGCCACTGCTCGACATCGCCATGAAGCTTGAGAAGATCGCGCTTGAGGACGACTACTTCGTGCAGCGCAAGCTGTACCCGAATGTCGACTTCTATTCGGGCATCATCCTGCGCGCCATGGGCATCCCCACCAGCCTGTTCACGGTGCTGTTCGCCGTGGCCCGCACGGTTGGCTGGGTTGCCCAGTGGAACGAGATGATCGAGGATCCCACCCAGAAGATCGGCCGCCCGCGCCAGTTGTATATCGGTGCCGCCGCCCGCGATTATGTGGAACTGGGTCAGCGCTGATCCACGGACCCCATCGGGGGCCGCACCAGCGACCGCAGACAAGCGACCGCCCTCCGAGCCAGGCTCGGGGGGCGGTTTGCGTTGCGGGGGGAGGGAGCGGTGGCGTCGCGTTTCACGCGTGTCGGGCGGGGGCGCATACGACCATCGCGCGCCTTTGCCGCTGGTGCTAGTCTGGTCGCCGACGGCTCCGGGGGGTAAGCCGGGAAGCCGATAGCCCGGGAAGCCGGCCGGGGGCGGGCGCCGCAGCGCGCATGGGGGAGGGGAGCGACAGCGAATGGATCGGAAGATCTGGGGCGTGACGCTGGCGGTGCTGGCATTGGGGTGTGCCGCATTCCAGATCGTGCGCATCCAGGACCAGCGTCGCCAGGTGATCGTCGAAACCGAGCGGCAGCTTCTGCATGATGCGACCGGCCTGGAACGGACGGTCCAGGGTGTGATGCAGGGTGTGGAGGCTTCGCTGACGCTGGCATCTGCCCGGCTGCTGGCGGCGGGTTTTCCGGCGATGGATGCCCCGACGGTCGTGCAGATCCTGCAGCGCGCCGTGTCGCCAGGGCTTGTGCCCACCGCCATCTGGGCGATGGATGACCAGGGACAGGTGCGCGGCGGCGTTGGCGATGTGCCATCGCCGGCGCTGGCCACGGCCGATGCGCCGGTTTTCGCGGTGCACCACCGTGCCCGGCCCCTGCAGCCGGCCTATGCCCAGCAACTGATGCGCGACGGCATGTTCCTGACCATCGCCGGCACCGGGGAGGCCGGCGGCAATGGCGACGACCGGCACGTTCTGGTCGCCAGCCGGGCGATTGCCGCCATGGAAGACGAGACCGGCGGCCGGGACGCGGCCAGTGGGGGATTGGGCCTTCAGGGCGCCGGCTTCAAGGGCGTCGTGGTGATGATGCTGTCGCGTGACGTCCTGGCCGGGCCGCTGGTGGCGGCGGCCGATCCTGGCCGGGTGGCGCTGGGGCTGTCGGATGCGGGTGGACGGCTGCTGCCGCTGACGGCGTTGGACCGCCCCCACCGCCGCCGCATGACAGCCGATGCCGCGGCGGGCGCGACGCCAGCCGGCCCGGTGTCGGCCGATCTTGTATCGGGCGGCCCGGTGTCGGCCGATCTGGTGGCGGAACGGCCGGTGGCGGGCTTTCCGATCTCGGTCACGCTCGGGCGGTCGCGGTCGCAGGTGCTGGACGGCTGGCGCGACCGGCTGATGGCCGATGCCGGCATGGGGTTGATGCTGGGACTGATCGGCGGCGCCGCCATCATGCTGATGGTGCTGCCGCGCCGTGGCGGTCCGCCCGGCACCCGACAGGCTGCCGGTGGAGACGATCATCTGCACGCCCTGGAACGCGGTGCCGCGTCGATCTGGCATTTCGACGCCGATGGTCGCCGGATCGCGGTGATGCCGGCGATCGCGACGGTCGGTGCCGGCCGGCATGATCTGGACGATCTGCTGAACCACCTGCATCAAGCTGACCGAAACGCCCTGTCGACTGCCATCGACGACGTCATGGCCGGTCGCGACAATACGCTTGAGGTGGTCGTGACGGTGCCCGCTGCGGGTGGCGGCGTGCATTTCCTGCGGTGGCTGGGCGGGCTGGCCCGCGAGCCCGCCGCCACGGCCGGCAAGGATGGTCCCCGGCCCCCGACCCGGCATCTGGTGGGCGTGATCCACGACATCACCGCCCAGGAAGCCCGACACCGCGAGACCCAGGAACGCATCCGGTCGCTGCATGAAATCCAGTCGCTGGCCGGCATCGCCTCGTGGAGCTGGCCGATCGGCGCTGCGCGGGTGTGGTGCGCCGCCGAATTGTTCCAGGCCTTCGGTATCGAGATGTCGGCGGATAGCGGCATCGACGCCCCGCAATTCCAGGCGATGGTGCTGCCCGAAGACCGGCCGCGGGTGCGGGACGCGCTGAGCCGTGCCCGGCGTGGCACGCCGGCGCCGCTGGATTTCCGGCTGCTGCGGGTGGACGGGCAGATCATGCACATGGTGGGGGCGGCAGCGCCCGGCTTCGATGCGGCCGGGCGGGTGGTGCGGATCAATGGTGCGCTGGAAGTGACCCGAACCGCCCGGCCGGCTCAATCCAGGGCGGCAGACGGCGTGGTGTGACGGCGGTCGCTTGCATCCGGTGGCCGGGGCGGTCAGGCTTGGCGCCGGGGTCCGCCTGCTCGGCCGCGCCCCCGCCGTCCATCCATGCCCCGTCAGGAACGCTTCATCAATGGCTCAATCAATGATTGCAGGTTCCATCCCGTCCGCCTCGTCTTCCGCCTCTGCCGCGGCACCGCTGCGGGTCTGTGTGGCCGGGGTAACCGGCTGGACCGGCAATGCCGTCGCCCGCGCCATCGCCGCCAGCCCCGATCTGGTGCTGGTGGCCGGGGTTGCGCGCAAGGCCGCCGGTCAGACGCTGGCGGCGGTGGTCGGCCAGCCCCAGGCCGGTCACGCGGTTGGCGATGTGATGGTGGATGCCGACCTGGCTACCGCACTCGCCCGGGGTGGCATTGACGTGCTGGTCGATTACACCCATCCCACCACGGTTGCCGGCCATGTCGAGGCGGCGCTGGCGGCCGGCGTGCATGTGGTGATCGGTACCTCCGGCCTGGATGCCGCGGCTTATGACCATATCGATCGGGCGGCCAGGGCGGCCGGGCGCGGCGTGGTCGCCAGCGGCAATTTCGCGGTCACCGCGGCCCTGGCCACCCGGTTCTCGCTGATCGCCGCCCGCTATATTCCGCATGTCGAGGTGGTCGAGATCGCCGGCCCCGCCAAGCCCGATGCGCCATCGGGCACCGCGCGCGAACTGGCGGAGCGTCTGGGCCGGGTGGCAAGGCCGCCGATGCCGGCCGGCACCGAACCGGTGGCGCCCGACCGGGTGATCGGCGACGCCGCCCTGCGCGGCGGCACCATCGGCGGCGTGCAGGTGCATTCGCTGCGCCTGCCCGGCTATGCTGCATCGATCGATGCCCATTTCGCCGTGGCCGGTGCCCGGCTGGTGGTGTCGCATGATGCCGGCAAGGATGCCGCGGCCTATGTCGACGGCACGCTGCTGGCGGTGCGGCGGGTGCCGGGGGTGACCGGGCTGGTGCGCGGGCTGGACGTGCTGCTGTTCGGGCCTGATGAGGCCGACGGCGCGGCCATGACGGCGGTGCGGGCATGAGCAGCGCCGGCACCACCCGCACCGCCGATGGCGGCCGCGCGCAACCCCACGCGACCGGCGGCGCCGACCGGCCGCTATTCCTGGACCGGGCGGTGCGCCATGCGGCCTTCGCCCTGCTGGTGCTGGCCGGGCTGCTGTTCCTGGTGCTGGCGCTGGCGGTGGATGGCGATTACGCCTGGCCGCTGCTGGTGATCGCGCCGCTGATCGCGGTGGGTGTGGTCGACATCCGACAGACCGTTCATGCCATCCGCGTCAACTATCCGGTGGTGGGGCATCTGCGCTGGATCTTCGAGGATCTGCGCCCCTATCTGCGCCAGTATATCGTCGAAGACGATCTGGAGGGCCGGCCCTATAACCGGCTGGCCCGCACGCTGGTCTATGAACGCGCCAAGGGCGACGAGGATGCCCAGCCGCTGGGCACCCAGCTGGATGTCTATGCCCAGCGCTATGAGGTGCTGGTGCATTCGGTGGCGCCGCATCCGGTGGCGACAGAGCCGTTCCGGGTGATGGTGGGCGGCCCGCACTGCCTGAAGCCCTACAGCGCCCAGGTGCTGAACATCTCGGCGATGAGTTTCGGATCGTTGAGCGCCCGGGCGATCGAGGCGCTGAACGCCGGTGCCGCGCGTGGCGGATTCTATCACGACACCGGCGAGGGCGGGCTCAGCCCCTATCACCGCATGCATGGCGGCGATATCGTCTGGGAACTCGGATCAGGTTATTTCGGCTGCCGCGACGATCAGGGCCGTTTCGATCCCGACCAGTTCGCCGAGACCGCCCGGCTCGATCAGGTGAAGATGATCGAGATCAAGCTGAGCCAGGGGGCCAAGCCCGGCCATGGCGGCATGCTGCCCGGCCCCAAGGTCACCGCCGAGATCGCCGCCACCCGCAAGGTGCCGGAAGGGGTGGACTGCATCTCGCCGGCCCGTCATTCGGCCTTCGACACGCCTGAAGGCATGATGCGTTTCGTGCAGCAATTGCGCGACCTGTCAGGCGGCAAGCCGGTCGGCATCAAGCTGTGCGTGGGCCAGCCTCATGAGATCTTCGCGATCGTCAAGGCGATGCTGAGCACCGGCATCCTGGTCGATTTCATCGTCGTCGACGGCGCCGAGGGCGGCACCGGTGCCGCGCCGCGCGAATTTTCCGATCATCTGGGCCTGCCGATGCGCGAAGGGCTGGTGCTGGTGCGCAACGCTCTGGTCGGCGCGGGGCTCCGGCCGCATGTGAAGATCGCGGCGGCCGGCAAGATGACCAGCGCCTTCGATCTGGCGGCGGCGCTGGCGATCGGCGCCGACTGGTGCAATGCCGCCCGCGCCTTCATGTTCGCGATCGGCTGCGTGCAGTCGGTGAAATGCCATACCGGCCGCTGCCCGACCGGTGTCGCCACCCAGGATCCCGATCGCCAGAAGGGGCTGGTGGTGGAAGACAAGGCCGAACGGGTGCGCCGCTATCAGGCCCGCACCGTGCACGCGCTGGCCGATCTGGTCGCGGCCGCCGGCCTGGACCATCCCGATCAGCTCGAACCGCGCCACCTGCTGCACCGCCGCTCGCCCAACGAGATCGTGCCGATCGACCGGCTGTATCCGTTCCTGAAGTCGGGCGTGCTGATCGAGGCGCCCGATGCCACACCCTATGCCGCCGACTGGGCGGCGGCCGACCCTGCCAGCTTCGCGCCGCGCCGGATCGGATAGGTGCGTGATCCCGGGGATTGTCCACAGGCTCCGTTCAGGGGGGGGCGGCGCGATTGTCCCAAGGTCTCACGCGACGACACGCTGGCACGAAGCGTCCCCGCGACCGCTCTCATCGGCGCGACTTTCACCTATTGGTTCAATTGAGCCCTGACCCTGCCGGTCAGGGCTGCCTTTCAGCATCCAATTCTCCCTCAAGTCTGTCTCGCAGCATCGCCACGACGCGGTGCGCTGTCGTGATGTCTTCAAACGAAAGACCCTCCGCCAGCATATTGACCCTGGGGCTGTAGGCGTTGATCGCGGCCTCGTAGGCCCGGCGGCCTTTGTCGGTCAGCACCACCAGATGCGCTCGGCGATGGTGAGGGTTGGGCTGGAACTCGACCAGTTCCTCCTTGTGCAGATCGTTGACGATGCGCTGCACATTCTGCCGATTCGCGCCGAGGTCGCGGGCGATCCACGCCACCGGCTGGGATCGCTGTGAAAGGACGATCGCGCCGAGAACCTGCCATCGGGCGCTTGTCAGCCCGAAGGGTGCGACCAGCCTGTCGCCCCATGCGAGCGTCAGGTTGTTTGCCCGAAACATGGTCAGGATCAGGTCGGTCAGGGCGTCGGCCTTCGGAGTCGTGGTCGCTTCGCTCATTCGTTACCATCTATCTATATTGACATCATCATGTCATTTAGGTATGTATCGATCATATCGAATTGACACCATGGATACAACATGAACGGAGCCGCGAGATGTCTCTGGTGAAGCCCATGGACGAGAAACTCCCCATTGAACGCCAGTTCGCGGTCGACGCGGCGCCAGTCCTTCCCGTCAACCTGTTCACGCTCGATGCTGCCGACGAGACCCGTCTTCTCGACGTCTGGAAGGACAATGCCGGGTTCATGATCCACGATCTTCGCCGCGCGCTTGCCTCTGCTGCCTCGACACCTGGTGCATGGGCCATCAGCCGGTGACAGGAAACGTCATGCCAAGGATCATCCATCCGGTTGCCGGGATCATGGCCATCCTGACAGTTTCGACCTTCTGGCTCTCGACGGCGATGTCGGAATTGTTCCTCTCCGGATCTGCCGTTGTGGCCGTCAAGGCGGCTATTCCGTGGGGCTTCCTGCTGCTTGTGCCGGCGCTGGCGGCGACGGGCGGTTCCGGCTTCTTCCTCTCGCAAGGGCGGCGGGAAGGGCTTGTCGGCACAAAGCTGAGACGTATGCGCTTCATTGCCGCGAACGGCCTGCTTTTGCTGATCCCGGCGGCGTTGTTCCTCGCCTCCAAGGCGTGGGCGGGCGAGTTCGATAGGATCTTCTATGTCGTGCAGGCCGTTGAGCTGATCGCCGGCGCGACGAACATCACGCTCCTCGCCTTGCAAATGCGCGACGGCATGAGGCTCACCTCGATGGAGGCGCGGGAGCTTGCTGCGGCCGGAGGCGCGCCACAAGACCGCCCCCACCGGCAAGCGGGAGATCGCGCGTGGAACGGTCGCGAAGCATGATCCATGACGCGGCGGCGCGTGGCCTTTCCCGCGACGTCACGCTCTTCTACAGCAACCGCGGCGCTGGCGATGCCGCCTTCCTGTCGAAGCCGGTGACGGGACAGGGGCGGCGGTCAGGACCGCAACTGGTCCAGCACCGCCGCCACCAGCACTGCCGGCGCATCCAGTTGCAGCAGATGGCCGGCACTGGCGACGCCGGTAAAACCGCAGCCGATCCGGTCGGCGAGCGCCCGGCCCTGATCGGCTGGCAGCCAGCGATCGTCCAGCCCCCACAGCACCTGAGCCGGGGCCCGTACCTGCCCTAGCAGCGGCGCCACCGCATCGGTGGCGGCCGGGTCCATGCGGGCGATCTGGTCATAGAACGCCCGGGCGCCATGATCGTCGCCCCAGGCATCCAGGATGTCGGCCAGGATCGCGGGCAGGATCGGCCGATGGGCGGCCTCGGCCACATAGGCCGCGACCAGCGCGCGGTGCAGATGCGCGGGCAGCCCGGCGAAGGCCGCGGCGTGATCGCGGACATGGGCCACGAAGGCCGAGCCCCAGGGCCTCAGCGCCACCGCATCGACCAGCACCAGCCTGTGCATCTCCACGCCGTCGAGCAGATGGGCGCGCAGCACCGTGGCGCCGCCGAAATCATGCCCCACCACCACCGGCGGCCGCGCCAGCCCCAGATGCGCCACCCAGTCGGCGAACACCCGGTTCTGCACATGCAATGAGATGTCGGTGCCAGCCGCGACCCGTGACTGGCCATAACCCGGCAGATCATAGACATGCACCCGTGCCCGCGCCGCCAGCGCCGGCATCACCTCGGCCCAGACGGCGGCATTGAACGGCGTGCCATGCACCAGCACCAGATCCGGCCCGTCATCGCCGAACCGGTCCCAGAACACCGGACCGATGCGATGATCGAACCGGCGGGTGAGCGGAAGAGTGCGGCGCATTGGTAACATTCCCCGACTGATGCATGCCTGACTGACCGGCACCCCGCATCCCACCACGGCCCCGGGCCCGCCGGCCAACGCCGATGGCTGATCCGGTCATCACGGATGGTGATGAAGAGACCTACGGCCGCTGCGGACGTCTTCGAATGTCTCAATGGGCATTTTCAGAACGCCGGCCGCATCAGAAATGCCCGGAACTCCGAGACGACGTCGACCGGGTCGTCGTGGGTGTCGCGACGTACCGGAGCAGCGGAACCACATTTCGGGGCTTCACGCCGAGAACCTTGCCGGCCTTGGTGGGAGTCAGGCTGCCTTCACCGAGCGTCCGTTCCACAAGACGCAACAGTGCCGTTCCAATACGGTGTTGCCTGACGGTGTAGTAGTTTGGCCCGCCATTGGCTTGGCGGTTCTCGTCGCGCTGTGTCGCCCTGCGCTGGCGCCACTCTGCCCTGAAGCGATCGGACAACGCGCGCCAGTCGGCCTCGGACAGCCGGTTGTCGCGGAACAGGCGGTAGATCACCAGAGACCGGCTGATACGGCGCTCATCGGCAAAGCTCTCGACACGGGACGCGATGTCGGCGAGATTCATCTGCCGGTCGATGGCAACCGTCGCCAGATCCGGCGCCGGCAGCAGGAATCGGCTGGCGACATCGTTGCAGAACTGTTCCACCCGGCCGTCGGCGTGCGGGCCACTGACGCCGCCGGCACCAATCCAGAGATGGGCCAGTTCATGCAGCAGCGTGAAGGACCATGCAGATTTCGCATCCTGGTCGTTGATCACGATGAAGGGGGCGACCGGGTCGGCGAGGGCGAGGCCGCGGAAGGCATCGGCATCGATGGCGGTGTGGTGGCTGCCCAGACTGCCGATCAGCAGGACGAACACACCCACGGCCTCCACCTTCGCGCGGAGGGCGTTGAATGCCGCCTCGACTTTCGGTTCGGCCCGGAAGCTGTCGGCGTCGAAACCGATCCGATGCTGGATATCGGC
Organism: Tistrella bauzanensis; assembly: GCF_014636235.1. Taxonomy (NCBI): domain Bacteria; kingdom Pseudomonadati; phylum Pseudomonadota; class Alphaproteobacteria; order Geminicoccales; family Geminicoccaceae; genus Tistrella; species Tistrella bauzanensis. Next base: position 72,543 of record NZ_BMDZ01000011.1, on the reverse strand, counting down.
AACGACGGCATCCGGGCCGGCCGCGACCGACATCCCACCCACGAAAGGCAGCGGTTGGGCATCCTCGTCGTCGAGGAGCGAGCGGACCATCGACTGGCGCGCCCTGACATCGCGGATCAACGCATCGATCAGCGGCTCGGCATCGGTGTGGCGATCCGGCAGGGTGCGGAAATCCTCGCCGCGATCGCCGGTCCTGGGAGGTGCCGCCAGATAGAAGGTCAGGAGCGGCCGGTGATACAGCGTGGCCATCTTCACCAGCATTGCGCGGGATATCTCGGCCTTGCCCGCCTCCATAGCGGATAGCCGCTCACGCGCCGTGCTGCCCCGCGCGTCGCCAATCGGCAGTCGACGCGCAGCCTCGTCGACCGTGAACCCTGCGGTTTCACGTGCCCAGACGAGGATTTCGGGGGCCACGGCAGGCATAGTTGGGTCGGTCTCCATGCAGTGTGGGCGATCGGGATCGTGGATCGAGTGTAGCTGGTGGGGCGTGGCCGATCCACTGAACCATGGCGATGCCGCAACGGCGCCGGGCGGGCGTGGCGGCTGTGGCGTGCCGATCCGTTGCAGATGATGAAATGAGACATATTGCGCTGCGTGTCCGCCCACGGGCGGCGCGAACCCGCCATTCCGGCCACGCCGCACGCAGAAATATGCTGCAACGCAGAATTCCGCAGAGAACACCTATTTCAATTGTACGTTTGACCGAATCAGGAATGCGTCGTTACTCTTCTCGGATGCCGACCGCTTTTGCGGCGCCGGCGACCGGAGGGCCCTGAACAGAATGCGCGCGGCCAGGCAGCCGCCGCCGGCGGGGCCCCGGCCGGGTACACCCTGGGAGGGATGCGCAAGATGGAGCTGTTTGCCCAGCAGGTCATGAACGGTCTGGTCCTGGGCAGTGTCTACAGCCTGGTTGCCCTTGGCGTGACACTGATCTATGGCACGATGGAAATTCCGAACTTCGCCCATGGGCATCTGTACATGCTGGGCGCCTATGTCACCTTTGCCGCCGTGACCGGGCTGGACGTCCATTACTGGATCGGCATGCTGATCGCGGTGGGGGCGCTGGCGGTTGTGGGCATGGCTGTCGAGCGGCTGGCTTTCCGGCCGCTCCGCCACGCGCCGCATGTCAACATGATGATCGCGGCCGTGGGGCTGATGCTGTTCTTCGAGGCCCTGGCGCAGATCGTGTGGGGCGCCGATTTCCGGCGGTTGGCCTCGCCCTATGGCGCGGTGGTCGACCTGTGGGGCACCACGGTGACCGAACAGAAGCTGATCCTGATCGTGGCCGGCATCGCGCTGATGGCGTTGCTGTTCCTGTTCCTGAAGCGCACGCCGCTCGGCGCCGCGATCGAGGCGGTGTCGCAGGACCGGGTGGGTGCGCAACTGGTCGGTATCGATCCTGAGCGGATCTCGATGATCACCTTCGCGCTGTCGGCGGGGCTTGCGGCGGCGGCGGCGGCGCTGATCGCGCCGATCAACCTGATCTCGCCGTCGATGGGGCTGGTGGTCGGGCTGAAGGCCTTCGTGATCGTGGTCATCGGCGGCATGGGCAGCGTCGCCGGCGCCATCATCTGCGGCTATGGCCTGGCGCTCGCCGAAAGTCTGGGCGGCACCTATGTCGCCACCGGCTATCAGGATCTGATCGCCTTCGCCATTCTGGCGCTGGTGCTGACCGTGCGGCCCTCGGGCCTGTTCGCGAAGGGGGCCTGAGGCCATGGCGATCCTGGAGACGCCCGGCGCGCGGCTGTCGTCGCCCGCGGCGGGCAGCCCGGCCCATGCCGGCCCCCGGCACGCGGCACCATCGGCGGCGATCGCCGCCGCCGCGATCCGGCCGGTCAACCCGACACGGCGGCTGCTGACCCGGCTGCTGCTGCTGGGCTTTCTGGCGCTGGTGCTGGTGCTGCCGCTTCTGGTCACCAACCCCTATCACATGCAGGTGGTGCTGACCGGCTTCATCTTCGCGATCGGCGCCTATGGGCTGAACATCGCCCTTGGCTATACCGGGCTGCTGTCGCTGGGCCATGCCGGCTTCTTCGGCATCGGCGCCTATGCGGTGGCGCTGCTGACCTCGGAACAGGGCTGGTCGTTCTGGCCGGCGCTGGTGGTGGCGATTGTGATGAGCGGCGGGGCCGGCTTCATCGTCGGCAGCATCTGCCTGCGCGCCAAGGGCCATTACCTTGCCATCTTCACCCTGGCCGTCGGCATGATCATCTATCAGGTGCTGGACAAGTGGGAGAGCCTGACCAACGGCCCGATCGGCGTGGTCGGTATCCCCGGTCCCAGCCCGATCGGCCCGATCACCTTCGACAGCTTCACCGCCCGCTATTACCTGACCGCCGCCTTCCTGCTGGTCGCCATGCTGGGCGCGTGGCGGATCAGGGCGTCGCTGTTCGGCCGCACCCTGCTTGCGATCCGGATGAGCGAACCGCTGGCGGCTGCGTCGGGCGTGAACGTGATGGCGGCCAAGCGGCTGGCCTTCACCATGGCCTGCATCTATGCGGGTGTCGCCGGCGGGCTTTATGCCAGCTTCATCGGCTTCCTCGGCCCCGATATCGCGGTGGTCGAGAACACCTTCAACATGCTGCTCTATGTGCTGCTGGGCGGTATCGCGTCGGTGGCCGGGCCGCTGGTCGGCACCATGCTGGTCTATACGCTGACCCAGTTCCTTCAGGCCTTCCAGACCTATCAGATGCTGGTCTTCGGGCCGGCGCTGATCGCGCTGGTGATCTTCCTGCCCTATGGCATCACCGGGGCGGTAACCATGATCGCACGCCGGCTGTTCCCCGACGGGCCGGCCCGTCGGGGAACAGCATCGGCCGCGACGAGCGCCCCCCAGCCCAGCAGCAGGACGTGACCAGCCATGGCAGCGATACTTGAAACACGAGGACTGACCAAGGCGTTCGGCGGACTAGTCGCCGTAGGTGATGTCGACTTCACGGTCGAGGAGGGCGGCATCACCGGCATCATCGGCCCGAACGGCGCCGGCAAGTCGACCTTCTTCAACCTGATCAGCCTGTTCTATCGCTCGACATCCGGCACCATCACCTTCCGGGGCGAGGACGTGACCCGGTTGAAGACCCATGACATGCCGCCGCGCGGCATGGCGCGCACCTTCCAGACCACGCATCTGTTCTCGGAGGCGAGCGTGCTGGACAACGTGATCGTCGGCTATCGCCACCGCACCCGCGCCGGGCTGCTGGATGCGCTGGTCAACAGCCCGCGCGAGCGGCGCGAGATCGCCGAGGCCCGGCTGCGGGCGATGGAGGCGCTGGATTTCGTGGGGCTGGCCGATGTGGCGCATACCCCCGCCGGCCTGATCAGCCAGGAACAGCAGAAGCGGGCGGCCATCGCACTGGGGCTGGTCGGCGGGCCGCATCTGCTGTTGCTGGATGAACCCGCCGCCGGCATCAACCCTGAGGAGACCGACGAGCTTGGCCGGCTGATCAGGCGCATCGCCGCCGCCGGGGTCACCGTCTGCCTGATCGAGCACAAGATGAAGATGGTGATGGGGCTGTGCGACCGGATCATGGTGCTGCATCACGGCCGCAAGATTGCCGCCGGCACGCCTGATGAGGTGCGCAATGACGACGCGGTGATCACCGCCTATCTGGGGAGTGACGCCCATGCTCACGCTTGACGCGGTCTCGGTGCAGTTCGGCGCCTTTCGGGTGCTGACCGACGTCTCGATCCAGGTGGGCCAGGGCGAGTTGGTGGTGCTGCTGGGGTCGAACGGCGCCGGCAAGAGCACGCTGTTCCGCACCATCAGCGGCCTGCACCGCCCGACCCGCGGCCGGATCGTGTTCGACGGCGACGACATCGCCAGGGCGGCACCGGCGCGGATCGTGGCGCGCGGCATCGCCCATTGTCCGGAAGGCCGGCGGCTGTTCCCCGATTTGTCGGTGCACAAGAACCTGATGCTGGGCGCCTATAGCCGCCGCGACAGCGGCCAGGCGGTGGACGAGACGCTTGAATACGTGAACGCGCTGTTCCCGATCCTGGTCGAGAAGGCGGGGCAGCCGGCAGGGTCGCTGTCGGGCGGCCAGCAGCAGATGGTGGCAATCGGGCGTGCGCTGATGGGCAAGCCCCGGCTGCTGATGCTGGACGAGCCGACGCTGGGGCTGGCGCCGCTGGTGGTGCGTCAGGTGCTGGATGCGGCGGCGGAAATCTGCCGCGGCGGCACCACCGTGCTGCTGGCGGAACAGAACGCCCATGCAGCACTGGCGATCGCCGATCGCGGCTATGTGATCGAGACCGGCCATATCACCACGCAGGGCACCCGCGACCAGTTGATGTCGGATGACGAGGTCCGCCGCGCCTATGTCGGCGCCTGATCCGACGCCGGAGCCGCAGTGACAGCCAGAGCCACAGTTACAGCCAGAGCTACAGTTACAGTCTGAGAGATCCCGGCACAGAACCGGGCACCACGGGAGGGAAGACCCAATGAAGGCGATGATCGACAAACGGCGCACGCGCCGCGAGACGCTGCTGGCCGGCGCCCGGTCGGTGGCGGGGGCACTGGCGCTGGTGGCGGCGCTGTCCGGTCTGTCGACCGCGGTGACGCCGGCCATGGCGGCCGACACCGCGGTGATCGGCTATTCCGGCCCGCTGTCGGGCGGGGCGGCGCTGTATGGCCGCAATGTCCAGCGCGGCATGCAGATGGCGATCGACGATGTCAACAAGGCCGGCGGCATGGACATCAAGGGCGAGAAGGTGATGCTGGAGCTGGCATCGCTGGACGACCGCTATCTGCCCAACGAAACCGCCGTGAACGCGCAGCGCCTGGTCTATCAGAACGGCGCGCGGATCGTGTTCATTCCCCATAGCGGCGGTATTCTGGCGGCGCAGGGGTTCAACACCAGGGGGCCGCAGAGCTTCATCATCGGCGCCTATACCAGCGAGCCGGCGATTCTGAACCAGAAGAACCCGCTACAGATGATGATCCCGCCGCGCTACAACGCGCTGTTCGAGCCCTATGCGAAGGCTGCGATGGAACGGTCGGGCAAGCGGTTGGGCATGATCCCCGGCACCCATGCCTATGCCAAGGAATGGACCAAGGGCTTCAGCGCCAAGTGGAAGGAACTGGGCGGCGAGGTGCTGACCGATAACGCGGTCGATTACCGCACCACCACCGACTTCTCCAGCGCCGTCGCCAAGGCGCTGTCGGAGAAGCCCGACGTGCTGTTCATCGGCGGCCCGTCGCAGCCGACCGCGCTGATCGTGCAGGCGGCGCGCGAGCAGGGCTTCAAGGGCGGCTTCGTGATCATGGATCAGGCCAAGCCCGAGGAAATGGACAATATCGTCCCGATCGAGATGATGAACGGTCTGGTCGGTAACCTGCCGCTGGAATACTACCCAAGCAAGAACGCTCCGGCCTTCATCAAGAAGTATCAGGACACGTTCGGCGCGAACGAAGAGGCCGTGGCCGAGATCGGCCTGCCCTATACAGCGATCATGGTGTTCGTGCGCGCCATGGAACTGGCCGGCACCACCGAAGATCCCCAGGCGATCATGGCCAGGCTGGCGGAAGCCTCGGCAACCCTGCCGCCCGAGCGCAACCCTTACGAGCTGACCGGGGTCGACGACGACAACAACATGGCCAGCAGCTTTCAGATGACCGTGGTCGAGAACGGCAAATACGTGCCGTTGCCGTTCAAGTAAGCGGCGGTTGCCGCGTCTCTGATCCGGCAGGCCACGGGGGCCGATGGGGAACCATCGGCCCCCGTGGCGCATTATCGGCGATCTGCCGGGCTGTTGGCATGCGACCGACACACTATATTAACAGACAGATTATCTACGAGTGGTTGCATGCCGGACTCAACCGGCAAAAACAGAGGCGTGACGTGGAATGGATGTGGGATTTGTCGGACTGGGCCTGATGGGCCGCGCCATGGCGCGGAATACGGTGGCGGCGGGGCATCATGTGCGGGCCTGGAACCGGTCGCCGGTGATGGCATCGGCGCGCGAGGGTGTGGTGATGGTGCCCGAGGCGTCGGCCGCCTTCGAGGCGGATGTGGTGTTCACCATGCTGGCCGACGACGCGGCGATCCGCGCCGTGCTGCTCGACGAGCCGGTCCTGGAACTGGCGCGGCCGGGGGCCGTGCATGTGGTGACCTCGACCCTGTCGCTCGACATGATCGAGGAGCTGCGCGCCCATCACGAGGCGGTGGGGCTGCGCTTCGTGGCGGCGCCGGTCTTTGGCCGCCCCGACGTTGCCGAGGCCGGACAACTGGCGATCATGGCCGCCGGCGACCCGGCGGCGATCGCGATCGTGGCACCGTTGTTCGACGTCATCGGCCGGCAATACTGGGTGATGGGCGATGATCCGCGCCAGGCCGGCATCGCCAAGATCGCCGGCAACATGATGATCGCCATGGCGATCGAGGCGATGGCCGAGGCGGCGGCGCTGACCGCGGCGCACGGGCTGGATCCGGCAGTGTTCCTGGAGCTGATGCAGCAGACCCAGTTCGGCGGCAGCCGCGCCTATCAGGGCTATGGCGACAAGATCACGCGTGAGGCGTTCGAGCCCGGCTTCCGGATGGATCTGGGCCTGAAGGATCTGCGGCTGGCCACTGCCGCCGCCGAGGCCGTGGGCGCGCGCCTGCCGCAACTGGCAGCCGTGCATGACCAGATGTCGGGCGCGGTGGCGGCCGGCATGGGCGATCGCGACTGGTCGGCAGTGGCCGCCTATACGCGCAACCCCGGCTGACCCGGCCTTCCGCCGACTGGGTCAGCCGCGCCCGCGATAGGCGGCAACGCCCTGGTCGGGGATCCACAGATCGGCCGGCACCGGGCCGGTGGCCCAGAACACGTCGATCGGGATGCCGCCGCGCGGATACCAGTAGCCGCCGATGCGCAGCCATTCCGGTGCCAGCAGATCGACCAGCCGTTTGCCGATGCCGACCGTGCAGGCCTCGTGGAAATCGCCATGGTTGCGGAAGCTGCCCAGATAGAGCTTCAGCGACTTGCTTTCCACCAGCCAGTCGGCCGGCACATAGTCGATGACCAGATGGGCGAAATCGGGCTGGCCGGTGATCGGGCACAGCGAGGTGAATTCCGGGCAAGCGAAACGCACCAGATAGCGCGTGCCGGGATGCGGATTGGCCACCCGCTCCAGCACCGCCTGATCGGGGCCGGTCGGCAGTGCTGCCGCCTGTCCCAACTGGGACAGGTTGCTATAGATCGAGGGTGTGCCGGGCTGGTCGCTCATCGGTCGGGCTCCGGATGGGTAGGATCGGCTGGCGCCACCGGGGGTATGCTGCGGCCAAACGCGAAAAGCCGGCTTGAAGCCGGCTTTTTCGTGTAGGCATTCCGATGGCGTTCGGCGGGATTGGTGGAGCCGAAGGGAATCGAACCCTCGACCTCTAGAGTGCGATTCTAGCGCTCTCCCAACTGAGCTACGGCCCCGCACCCGCGCCGGGGCAGGCCTTGCGGGCTGCCTCGGTGAACGGCGCGGATATTGGCGCGGGTCTGATCGCCTGTCAAGCGCCCGTTGACGCGTTGGCGTCACAATCGACTGGCCGACCGCGCAGGCCTTGCTATACTCCGGCCGTCTCGTCCGAACGCCGCATGAAAGCTGCGGCACCCCACGTATGAGGGAGCCCCGCATGGCGCCGCTTCTCCAAGGCCTGCTCTTTCTGTTCAATGCCGCGATCGAGATCTACACCTGGATTCTGATCGCAAGCGTGATCCTGAGCTGGCTGGTGGCGTTCAACGTCGTCAACACCCGCAATCAGGTGGTCTTCATGATCGGCAGCGTCATCGAACGGATGACCGAGCCGGTTCTGCGGCCGATCCGCAATTTTCTGCCCAGTCTGGGCGGGCTGGACCTGTCGCCGCTGGTGCTGCTGCTGCTGTTGAACTTCCTGAAGATCGTGGTCAATGGCTGGCTGGCGCCGATGGCCTATGGCGCGCTGTATTGATCCGATGATCACCACCGGCACAGAGATGGATGGCGAGGGGGAGGGCCGCGGCCTTGGCCCCGCCGTGGAACGCGAAGGCCCGGCCAATGTGTCGATCTTCGTGAAGGTTCAGCCCAAGGCGCGCCGCGCCGCCATCGAACCCGCCCGCGACGACGGCCATGGCCGCCTGCGCCTGCAGGTGAAGGTGACCGCGGCGCCTGAGGACGGCAAGGCCAATGCCGCCGTGGAGCGGCTGGTGGCCGATGCTCTTGGTGTCGCCCGCAACCGCGTGCGGGTGGTGCAGGGCGTGACCGACCGCCTGAAGCGCATCGGCGTGGAGGGCGACGGCTTTGCCGATGCTGAGGCGATCGCCGCCCGCGCGCGCGGCCTCGCACCCGACAGAGCGATGCCCGACGCAGAGTGACGCCCGACGCGCCCTGATGCGGCCCGGCGCGATCATGGAACTGATGGAGACTGCCCCGATGCCTTCCGCACAACTGATCGACGGCAAGGCCGTCGCTACCGATCTGCGCGCCGCCGTGGCCGCGCGCGTGGGTGGCATGTATGCCCGCCTGGGGCTGCGCCCGGGGCTGGCGGTGGTGCTGGTCGGTGAAGACCCGGCCAGCCAGGTCTATGTCCGCAACAAGCACAAGCAGACCGAAGCCTGTGGTATGCAGAGCTTCGAACACCGCCTGTCCGCCGATACCTCTGAAGCCGATCTGCTGGCGCTGGTGGCGCGGTTGAACGCCGATGACGCGGTCGACGGCATCCTGGTGCAATTGCCGCTGCCGCGCCAGATCGATGCCCAGAAGGTGATCGAGGCGATCGATCCGGCCAAGGATGTCGATGGCTTCCACCCGATCAATGCCGGGCGGCTGGCGACCGGGCAGCCGGCGCTGGTGCCCTGCACGCCGCTGGGCTGCCTGATGCTGCTGGACCGCACGCTTGGTGCCGACATGGCAGGGCGTCATGCGGTGGTGATCGGCCGGTCGAACATCGTGGGCAAGCCGATGGCGCAGTTGCTGCTGGGCCGCGACTGCACCGTCACCATCGCCCATTCCCGCACCCGCGATCTGGCCGAGACCGTGCATGGCGCCGATATCGTGATCGCGGCGGTCGGGCGGCCGGAAATGGTGCGCGGCTTCTGGATCAAGCCTGGTGCGACCGTGATCGATGTCGGCATCAACCGGCTGCCGCCGGCGGTGGCGGGCGGCAAGGACCGGCTGGTGGGCGATGTGAATTTCGAAGAGGCCAAGGCGGTTGCCGGGCACATCACCCCGGTGCCGGGTGGCGTGGGCCCGATGACCATCGCCTGCCTGCTGTCGAACGCCCTGCAGGCGGCCTGCGCCCGGCGCGGCATCGACATGGCGACCCTCTGACCGCAAGGCGATGGGGCACGATTTGGCGCCACGCCGTCATGCCCAGTACTCGAACCCCGCATAAAGCAGCACGCCTGCGCCGATCACCGCCAGCACCACGCCGGCGCCACGCTTGATGCGCAGCGGCCAGCGCGGCGCCAGCTTGCGCCCGGCATGGGCCGCCCCCCAGGCGAGCCCCGACCACCACAGCGCGCCGCCGACGGCGATGCCGCCGAGCAGCGGGATCTTGTCGTCGGCGAAACGGCCGATGGTGGTGAACAGGGCCAGGAAGGCCGCGATCGCGGTGGGATTGACGATGGTGACGGCGAAGGTGGCCGCACAGCCCGACAGCCCGGCGACCAGCCGGTTGCGGCCCTGATAGCTGGCATTGGGCAGGGCGGTGATCTGGCCGCGATCGCGGCTGAACACGCCGGTGGCGCTGATCAGCCCCATCGTCAGCAGCAGCAGCCCCGCGAACAGTTGCAGGGGTCGTTCGAAGGCGTGGATGCGTTCCATCCAGCCCATGCCGGCAACGGCGATGCAGGCATAGACCAGATCGGCGAAGACCACACCCATGCCGGTGGCGAAGCCGACCCGCCATCCGCGGTCGAGGCTGCGTCCGATGACCATGACCGCCGCCGGCCCGACCGGGGCCGCGACCACAAGGCCGATGCCGATGCCTGCGAGGAAGCTGGCCAGAATCATGCGGTCGTCGTCCGCTCCGCCATTGCGCTTCGGTCCTTCCGGATGTCAGCCGCCCCGGGGGCTTTCCCGTGGCCGTCCTTTGGTCTATCCATTGTGGCGGCATGATGGCAAGCCGGGAAGTCACCCGCCAGGGCCGTATCGTGAGGATCCTGTGACCCAAACCCCGCAAAATGACGGCCCTGACCAACTGGTCCTGCACGATCTTGCCTGTTTTCGTGGCGACCGTCCGATCTTCCTGCATCTGGACGGCGAACTGCGCGCCGGCCATGCTCTGGTGGTGACCGGGCGCAATGGCAGCGGCAAATCCACCCTGCTCAGGATCATCGCCGGCTTCGTGCGCGCCGATGCCGGCCAGATCCTGTGGAATGGTCTGGACCGGGACGACCACGACCTGCCCTGGCGCGAGCGGCTGCAGTATCTGGGCCATCGCGACGGCATCGCCGGCGAGTTGTCGGCCGGCGCCGATCTGGGCCATTGGGCGGCGATCATGGGGGTGGCGCGCGCCGGGCGGGCCGATCGGGTGGTCGCGGCGCTGACCGCGCTCGATATCCCGCATCTGGCGGACCTGCCGGTCAGGGTGCTGTCGGCCGGCCAGCGCCGCCGGCTGGCGCTGGCGCGGCTGCTGCTGGCCCATCGCCCGCTCTGGGTGCTGGACGAACCGACGACGGCGCTGGACCGCAGCGGCAGCGCGCTGGTCGCCGGGCTGATCGGTGACCATCTGGACCGGGGCGGCATGGTGGTGACCGCCACCCATCTGCCACTCGGGTTGGGCGATCGGGCGATCGGGCTGGATATCGAGGAGGCGGCGCCATGAGCGATCCGATGGCGCCCGGACCGTCCGGGGCGACACCGGGTCTGGGGCGGACCCTGCTTGCGGTGCTGCGCCGCGACCTCGCGCGCACCGCCGGCCGGTCGGGCGATGTGGTGGCGGTGCTGGCCTTCTTCGTGGTGGCGGCGACCCTGTTCCCACTGGGGGTGGGGCCGGGGCCGCAGGTTCTGTCGCGGATCGCATCGGGGGTGGTCTGGGCCTCGGCGCTGCTGGCGGTGCTGCTGTCGCTGGACCGGCTGTTCGATACCGACCGCAATGACGGCGCGTTAGAGGCCCTGGCGCTGGCCCCTGCGCCGCTGGCACTGGTGGTGGTGGCGAAGGTGGTGGCTCACTGGCTGACGACCGGCCTGCCGCTGATCGTGGCGGCGCCGGTGGTGGCGATCATGTTGCAGATCGACAGCGCGGTTCTTGGCACGTTGATGCTGTCGCTGGCGGTTGGCACCCCCGCGCTGTCGCTGATCGGCGCGATCGGGGCGGCGCTGACCCTGGGCGCCAGGCGTGGCGCCGCCCTGATGCCATTGCTGCTGTTGCCGCTGTATGTGCCGGTGCTGATCTTCGGCGTCGGCGCGGTGGAGGCGGCGGCAAACGGCCTGCCCACTGGCCCGCATCTGATGCTGCTGGGGGCCGGATCGGTGCTGGCGCTGGCGCTGGCGCCGCTGGCGGCGGCGGCGGGCCTGCGGGCGGCACTGGACTGATCGGGCCCGACGGGCGAAGATGACCGACTGACCATGCGGACCGGCGCGTCCGATCGTCGCGCAGTCCCGGGCGGGATTGACAGGGGCGCCGAAAGCGGGCACCTCCTCGACCGGCGGCCGATGATCGCCAGCCCGTCCGTGTGACAACCACCTGTCCGTGTGGCGACCACCCGAGTTATCGTTTCCTCCAGCCGGCGGGGTGCCGTTCCCGATGCACCGCTATGCCAACCCAACCCTTTTCGGCCGCATCATCGACCGGGTGCGCGGGCCCGCGACCCTGGCCGGGCTGGCGCTGATCGCGGTCGGCCTGTATCTTGGCCTGTTCGTGGCGCCGCCCGACTACCAGCAGGGCGAAAGCTTCCGGATCATGTATGTGCATGTGCCGGCAGCCTGGATGTCGATGTTCGCCTATGCGGGGCTGGCGGTGTCCAGCGCCGTCTATCTGATCTGGCGCCATGGCGTCGCCGATGTGGCGGCCAAGGCGATCGCGCCGGCGGGGGCCGCTTTCACCGCCATCGCCCTGGTCAGCGGCGCGCTGTGGGGGCAGCCGATGTGGGGCACCTGGTGGGTGTGGGACGCGCGCCTGACATCGGTGCTGCTGCTGTTCTTCCTGTATCTGGGCTATATGGTGCTGCGCGATGCCTTCGACAGCCCCGAGCGCGGCGCCAGGGCGGCCGGCATCCTGGCGGTGGTGGGCGTGGTCAACCTGCCGATCATCAAGTTTTCCGTCGACTGGTGGAACACGCTGCACCAGCCGGCGACGATCTCGAAGCTCGACGCGCCGTCGATCCATCCCAGCATGCTGTGGCCGTTGCTGCTGATGGCGCTGGGCTTCACGCTGCTGTTCGTTGGCATCGTCTGCCTGCGGGCGCGGGCCGAACTGCTGGAACGACGGGCGCGCACGATCGAAATGCAGGCGGCGCTGGGCGGCGAGTGACCGGTGACAATTCGCATGCCGGTTCCGCGACATAGCAACGCAATCATCCGCTTGCACTGGACGACCGGGCGGTTGCGGCACTATCTACAGGGCCATAGGGGTGCCATGACGCGGCCAGACCGCCTCCGGGCGGTTGCCATGGTCTTGAACCGGGCGCATATGGCGGCCACACCCGATCTCCTGGGGATCCGACGGCGGTGAACGACCTCGACACCTTCTTCGCCATGGGCGGCTATGCCGCCTTTGTCTGGCCATCCTTCGGCTTTGCGCTGGTGGTGCTGGCGGGGCTGTGGCTGCACAGTCGCGCGGCCGTCCGGCGCGCCGAGGCGCGGCTGGCGCGGCTGGAGGCGCTGGGCCTTGGCCGTGGCCGACGGCGTCGCGCGCGGGCCGGCGCGCCCTCGCCCACGGCGCATGAGCGCCGCCCCCATGACGATGGAGCCGCCGACGATGTCGCCCGCGCCTGACCGGTCCGCCAGCGCCGACCTGCCGCCCCGGCGGCCGGTCTCCGGCACGCCGCCCCGCCGCTTCACCCGCAAGCGCCGGCGCATGTATGCATTGGGCGGCATCCTGGCCCTGGTGGCCGTGGCGCTGGCCCTGGTGCTGGGCGCGTTCCGCGACAATCTGCTGTTCTTCTACAGCCCCAGCGACATCATCGCCAAACAGGTGGAACCCGGTACGCGATTGCGGGTGGGGGGTCTTGTGGAGGCCGGCAGTGTCGCCCGCGGCCCCGGCACCAATGTCGCCTTCGTCGTTACCGATGGCGCGGAAACCCTGACCATCCGCTATGACGGCCTGCTGCCCGACCTGTTCCGCGAGGGGCAGGGCATCGTCGCCGAAGGCCGGTTCGAGCCCGATGGCACGGTCACGGCCGAACAGGTGCTGGCCAAGCATGACGAGACCTATATGCCGCCCGAGGTGGTGGACGCCATGAAGCGCGCCGGCACCTGGAAGGGCGACGGCGCCGCGGCTGGCGATCACCAGGGCCTGATGAAGCCGGCTGATGGCGAGGCACCCCGATGATAGCCGAACTGGGTCATTATCTGCTGGTCCTGGCGCTGGCCATGGCGCTGGTTCAGGCCGTGGTGCCGCTGATCGGTGCCGCGCGCGGCGACGCGGCGCTGATGGCCGCCGGTCGTGGCGCCGCCATGGCCCAGATGCTGGCGATCGGCGCGGCTTTCGCCTGCCTGACCGTGGCCTTCGTCACCAGCGATTTCTCGGTGCTGCTGGTGGCATCGAACTCTCATACCGCCAAGCCGCTGCTCTACAAGATCACCGGCGTCTGGGGCAATCATGAAGGGTCGCTGCTGCTGTGGGCGCTGATCCTCAGCCTGTATGGCGGCGCGGTGGCGCTGTTCGGCCGCAACCTGCCGCCGACCCTCAGGGCGCGGGTGCTGTCGGTTCAGGGCATGATCGCGATCGGCTTCCTGCTGTTCATGCTGCTGACCTCGAACCCGTTCGAGCGGCTGATGCCGCCGCCGGCGGAAGGTCGCGACCTGAACCCGCTGCTTCAGGATCCGGGCCTCGCCTTCCATCCGCCCTTCCTGTATCTGGGCTATGTCGGCTTCTCGATCGCCTTCGCCTTCGCCATCGCGGCCCTGATCGAGGGCCGGGTCGATGCCGCCTGGGCGCGCTGGGTGCGCCCCTGGACGCTGGCCGCCTGGGTTTTCCTGACCATCGGCATCGCGCTGGGGTCGTGGTGGGCCTATTACGAACTGGGCTGGGGCGGCTGGTGGTTCTGGGATCCGGTCGAGAACGCCTCGCTGATGCCCTGGATGGCGGGAACCGCCCTGCTGCATTCGGCGATCGTGGTGGAAAAGCGCGACACGCTGAAGTCGTGGACCATCCTGCTTGCCATCCTGACCTTCTCGCTCAGCCTGCTTGGCACCTTCATCGTGCGCTCGGGCGTCATCACCTCGGTGCATGCCTTTGCGAGCGACCCGACGCGCGGTGTGTTCGTGCTGGTGTTCATGTGTGTGGTGGTCGGCGGGGGGCTGGCGCTCTATGCCTGGCGGGCGCCGGCGCTGAAGCCCGGCGGGCTGTTCGCGCCGGTCAGCCGCGAAAGCGGGCTCGTGGTCAACAATCTGCTGCTGGCGGCGCTGGCCGCGACCGTGCTGATCGGTACGCTGTATCCGCTGTTCCTGGATGCCTTCGCCGGCACCAAGGTGACGGTGGGCCCGCCGTTTTTCGACGCCACCGTGGTGCCGCTGGCCGTACCGCTGCTGATCGTGGCCGGGATGGGACCGTCGCTGGCCTGGAAGCGCGGTGATCTTGGCGCCGTGTTGCAGCGCCTGCGCTTCGCCATGGTCGCGGCCCTGCTGGCGGCGGCGGCCGGCTTCGCGATCGGCGGCTTCGGCGTGGATGGCGCGCTGGGCGCCTTGGGCATGATGCTGGGCGTATGGCTGGTGGCGGCGAGCCTGACCGATATCGTTGAGCGGGTGTGGTCGCGCCGTGGTGGCGGGGGACGTGGCGGCGCCTGGCGGCGGGCACGTGGCCTGCCGCGATCGGCCTGGGGGACGGCGATTGCCCATTGCGGTGTCGGTATCCTGGTGCTGGGCATCACCGGCGCCTCGATCTGGCAGTCGGAGCGCACCGTGACCCTGGCGCCGGGAGATCGCGCCGAGATTGGCGGCCGGACGCTGGAATTCCGTGGCGTCAGCCAGCAGCCTGGGCCGAATTACCGCAGCACCATGGCCGATCTGCGGCTGATATCCGGTGGCAGCACAGTCGATGGCGCCATGATCGGCGGCCGGGTGGTCGGCAAGCTGACGCCTGAAATCCGCTTCTACCCCACCCAGGGCACCACGACGACCGAGGCGGCGATCCGCACCAACGGCGTCACCGACGTTTATGTGGCGCTGGCCGGTGCCGAGCCGGTGGACGGCAAATGGAGCTTCCGGCTGTACCACAACCCGCTCACGCCCTGGATCTGGGCCGGGGCGCTGGTCATGGCCGCCGGCGGCATGGTATCGCTGAGCGACCGGCGCCTGAGAGTGGGCGCGCCACGGCGCGCCCGCAACCCGGCCCCCGGCACCGTTCCCGCCGAGTGAGCTGCTGACAGATGCTGCGACGCCTGATCTATGTGCTGCCGGTGCTGGTGTTCGTGGCCCTGGCGGCCGTGTTCATGACCGGATTGGAGCTCGACCCGCGCGCGGTGCCGTCGGGGCGGATCGACAAGCCGGTGCCGGCCTTCGACCTGCCGCCGATCGAGGGCCGCGATGAGGGCCTCGCGGCCGCGGATCTGGCCGACGGCCGGCCGGTGCTGGTGAATTTCTTTGCCTCGTGGTGTGTGCCCTGCCTGGCGGAACACCCGCAGCTGATGAAGATGGCGCGGGAGGACGGCGTGCGGATCGTGGGCGTGAATTACAAGGACCGGCCCGAGGATGCCCGGCGCTGGCTGGATCGTCACGGCGACCCTTACGCGCAGATCGGCGCCGATCTGGATGGCCGCACCGGCATCGAATTCGGCATCTCGGGCGTGCCCGAGACCTTCGTCATCGATGGTCGCGGGCATATCATCGCCCAGCATATCGGGGTGCTGACCGCCGAGGCGCTGGAGACGCGTATCCGGCCATTGCTGCGCGAGGCGGCGGAATGAGCGGGGTGGGCCACAGGCGGTACCGCGTCTTGATCGTTTGCGTCGCCGCCCTGTTGGCGGCCCCGGTGCTGCTGCCGGCCGCCAGCCCGGTGGCGCTGGCCCAGCAGACCGATGCGCCCTCGCCGCGCGTGCCCCAGGCGATGCCGGCGCCGGGCAGTGTGGCGCCGGGGCCGTTGAGCCGACCCGAGGCACCGCTGGCCGATCCGGCCGAAGAGCGTCGGGCGCGCGAGATTTCCAAGGAACTGCGCTGTCTGGTCTGCCAGAACCAGTCGATCGAGGACAGCAACGCCGAACTTGCCCGCGACCTGCGCCAGATCGTGCGCGAGCAGGTGGCCGAGGGCCGCAGCCGCGATCAGATCCTGGCATTCATGGTGGAGCGGTATGGCGACTGGGTGCTGATGCGCCCGCCGGTGAAGCCCACCACCTATCTGCTGTGGGCGGCGCCGGCGCTGGTGCTGCTGGCCGGTGCGGTGATCGTGATCGCCTTCATCCGCCGCCAGCGCCGCGCTTATGCGGCCAAGGCGGCCGAGGATGGCTTTGCACGGCCGCTGGATGACGACGAGGCCTGGCGACTGGCCCGGCTGATGGATGATGGCACGCCGGTTCCGGCGGACCTGCCGGCCGCGGGTGACGCCTCCGCCAGGGACGTGGACGTGGTCGATGCGCCCCTGACCGACGCGCCCGTCGACGCCGCGCCTGTCGACGATGTGCCCGCCGTGGATGAGGAACCGGTTGCCGACAAGCCCGCCGCCGCCGACGAACCCGCCGGTCGTGACGATACGCCTGAGGATAGAGAGCCCCGTTGATGATATCCGGCATCTGGTTCTGGGCGGCGATCGCGCTTGCCACCCTGATCTGCCTGACCGTGCTTCTGCTGCCGGTGCTGAAGGGGCGTGCGCGTGAGCGCGGTGCGGCCCGGCTGGGCGATATCGCGATCTATCGAGACCAGCTTGCCGAGGTGGAGCGCGAGCTTGCATCGGGCCGGCTGACCGCCGAGGAGGCCATCGCCGCCCGGCTGGAGATCCAGCGCCGGTTGCTGGCGGCGGATGGCGCGCGTGGTGCGCAGCCCCATCATGTCGCCTCGGGCTCGAAGGAGCGCCGCCGCGCCAACCGGTTGTCGGCAATTCTGATCGTGGTGGTGCCGCTGGTCGCGGTCGGCCTGTATGTCCGGATCGGCAATCCGGGCCTGCCAGACCAGCCGGCCGGTGCCCGCCCGGTTGCGGCGGCCGGCAGCGATGCCGATCTGGCGCGGCTGGCCGAGGAATTGTCGACCCGTCTTGAGACTGCCGACAGCGAGGATCCGCGCGGCTGGACCCTGCTTGGCCGGTCGCTGACCAGCCTTGGCCGCCATGATGAGGCGGCACGCGCCTTCGCCCGCGCCCTGGCGCTGACCCCTGACGATGTCGATCTGCTGACCAGCGCCGCCGCCGCCGAGGTGATCGCGGTGGGCGGGCAGGTGGACGAACATGCCCGTGTGCTGTTCGAACGCGCGGTCTCGATCGATCCCGACAATGCGGCGGCGCGCTATTATCTGGGACTGGCCGACGCCCAGGGCGGACGGATCGAGGCGGCGCTGGAACGCTGGGTGGCGCTCGCCGCCGACACCCCCGCCAATGCCCCCTGGCGGCCCGAGCTTGAACGCCAGATCCGCCGCGCCGCCGGCGATCTGGGCCGGCCGCTGGCCGGGCTGATGCCCGAGGCGTGGCAGGAGGGTGATGGCACCGCCACCGCCGGGGGCCGTGGCGAGGGCATGGCCGTGCCGCCGGCACAGGCCGAGATGATCCGCGGCATGGTCGAGGGGCTGGCGGCCCGGCTGTCCGATGCGCCGGAAGACCCGGAAGGCTGGCTGCGGCTGGCACGATCCTATGCGGTGCTGGGCGATCCGGCGGCGAGCCGCGCGGCCCTGGTGCGCGGCGCCGAGGCCAATCCGCGGGTGATGGATATCCAGCTGGCACTGATGCAGGCCCGGCTGGAACCGGCGGATGATGCCGCGATGGACCCCAGGATCCCGGCGGCGGCACGCGATGCCCGCAAGCGCGCGCTGGACATGGCGCCCGATCACGAGATGGCATTGTGGCTGGGTGGGCAGGTCCATCTGCGCGATGGCGAGCCGGCCGCGGCCCGGGATCTTTGGCAGCGCCTGCTGGACCGCCTGCCGGCCGACAGCCCCGACCGGGCCGCCGTCGAGCGGCAGCTATCGGCACTGCCGGCACCGGAGCCATCGAGCGATTGAGGATGACCGCCGCCTGATGACAGCCCGGCCGATCGGCCGGTTCCCATACGCAGCCGGGGCCGTCATAATCCTGTCTTGAAACGACCGGTGCCGCCTGTTGGGGTGGGATGGCACCGGTTTATGCTGGCAGCGAGGGGGCCGCATGACGCAGTCGGAGGCAGCAGGACGGGCACAATGGGCACTGGAGGTGGAGCGCCTTCATAAACGGTTCGGCGATCTGGAGGTCGTGAAGGGGGTGTCACTTCAGGCGGCCGAAGGCGATGTGATTTCGATCATCGGCAGCAGCGGATCGGGCAAGAGCACGTTCCTGCGCTGTATCAACATGCTGGAAATGCCGGATGCCGGTGAGGTGCGGGTGGATGGGGAGCCGATCCGTCTGAAGCCCCGGCGGGGTGGCGGCATGGAGCCGCAGGATCCGCGCCAGCTCGACCGTATCCGCGCGCGCCTGGGCATGGTGTTCCAGAGCTTCAACCTGTGGCCGCACCTGACCGTGCTGGAAAACCTGACGGAGGCGCCGATCCATGTGCTGCGCCGGCCGCGGGCCGAGGCGGTGGACACGGCGCGCAAGCTGCTGGACAAGGTCGGCATCGGCGACAAACGCGATCATTATCCGGCGGAATTGTCGGGCGGGCAGCAGCAGCGGGCGGCAATTGCCCGGGCGCTGGCCATGGACCCCCGGGTGATGCTGTTCGACGAGCCGACCTCGGCACTGGACCCTGAACTGGTCGGTGAGGTGCTGCGGGTGATCCGCGGGCTTGCCGAAGAAGGCCGCACCATGCTGATCGTGACCCATGAAATGGGCTTCGCGCGGGAGGTCTCGAGCCGGGTTGCGTTCTTCGACCAGGGCGTGATCGCCGAGGATGGTCCACCGTCGCAGGTGTTCGAGAACCCGGTCAGCGACCGATGCCGGCAGTTTCTTGCCAGTCGGTTGCACTGAGCCGGGGACGGGCAGTTCCGCCGCGGCGCCATTCGATGTTATCCTGCATGTATTCGTTGAAAACTGATCACGTAGCGCGTGCTACGATAACGCGCTGGACTTTCGCTCTTCAAGAAGCGGATAGCTGGCCCAAAAAAAACCGACGATCGGCAGGGGGAGATTGAGACGATGATGGTGCCTTCCGAGGACGCGGCCAACCAGCATGACCTGGAGCTGTTTCACTTCGCGTTCCGATTTCTGATCGAGGAGCCGGACCGCATCCTGGCTGAACGCGGCTTGAACCGGTCGCATCACCGGATCCTGTTCTTTGTGGCGCATGGTGGCCCGGACATGACCCTGACCGACCTGCTCGACAAGCTGAAAGTGTCCCGCCAGGCGCTGCACCGTCCGATGCGCCAGTTGCTCGACCAGAATCTGGTGGCGTTGAGCCCGGTGCCGTCGAACCGGCGGATGCTGAACGTGACCCTGAACCCGGAGGGCGCGGCATTGGAGGCGCGGCTCTCGGCGCTTCAGACCGCCTATCTCGACAGTGCCTTCCAGGCCGCGGGCGAGGGGGCGGCCGATGCCTGGCGCCGGGTGATGGCGGTGCTGGCTGCCGAGCCGCCCAAGATCGAAGACGCCGACAGTTTTTCGATGCGCAATGGCGGCCGGCCGCTGATCGGCAACATGCCGCGGCGGGCGATGCCGTGATCGCCGTGACGGTCGATGACGTTTTGTCGTTGAACAGCCCCTCGCCTCGCGGGTTTACTAAGGCGTAACATCGCCGTGCCCGGAACGCGCCAATGGTGCCGCATGCGCGGCAGCCGACGCGACAGGGGGGACCAAGTGCCGGTTCGGGGGAGCCGGCGCCGGTTCGTGACCCCGGCGTTCCGCGGGCATGGGCGTCATCGACCTTGAGGGAGACCGACACGTGGGCATGTTCCGCATCCTGACCGCAGCCGTCATTGGCCTGGGGCTGGCCTCCGGCGCCGCCGCGGCCGCCGAGATGACCAAAATCCGCATCGCCAACGAAGGGGCCTATCCTCCGTTCAATTTCGTCAACGATCAGGGCAAGCTCGACGGGTTCGACGTCGATATCACCAATGCGCTCTGTGAGAAGATGCAGGCTGATTGCGAGCTCATCACCCAGGATTGGGACGGCATCATTCCGGGGCTGCTTGCCAACAAGTACGATGCGATCATCTCGGCGATGTCGATCACCGACGAACGCAAGCAGTCGGTGGATTTCTCGGACAAGTACGCTCTGTCGGCCGGGCAGTTCGTGGCGCCGAAGGACAAGACCTATGATGATGTGTCGCCCAAGGCGCTGGCTGGCAAGGTGATCGCGGTCCAGCGCTCGACCACCCATGTCACCTTCCTGGAAGACAACTACAAGGATAGCGATATCCGGCTTTACGACACACAGGATCAGGCCAATCTGGACCTGGCGGCGGGGCGGGCCGATCTGACCCTGGCCGATCAGCCGGTTCTGGGCGACTGGCTGAAGACCCCGGACGGACAGGGATATCATTTCGTCGCGGGGCCGGTCGCCGATCCGAAATGGTATGGCGAGGGCATCGGGGTCGCGGTCCGCAAGGGCAATGACGATCTGGTGGCGAAGTTCAACGAGGCGATCGCCGCCATCCGCGCCGACGGCACGTTCAAGACCATCAACGACAAATGGTTCAACTTCGATATCTATGGCGAGTGATCCACGCGCGGTCGGGGGGTGTGCCATTGGCGCGACTCCTGACCGCTGCCAACCGACGGTCGCCATCTGATGTTCGATTTCAAAGGCTATGGCGGGCTGCTGATCGAGGGTGCGTTGATCACCCTTGCTCTGATCCCGCCGTCGCTGGCGCTTGGCCTGCTGCTCGGCATGGCCGGCGCGCTGGCGAAATCCAGCCGGTCGCGGGTGCTGCGCGGCATCGGCCAAGCCTATACCACCATCATCCGGGGCATCCCTGAACTGCTGGTGGTGCTGTTCGTGTTCTTTGCCCTGCCGGTGCTGGTCAACAATGTGCTGGCGATGACCGGCAGCGACGCCCAGGTGACCATCGGCCCGTTCGTGGCCGGTGTCACCGCGCTGGGTCTCGCCTATGGCGCCTATGCGACCGAGGTGTTGCGCGGCGCGCTGGGCGCCCTGCCCAAAGGCCAGATCGAGGCGGCGCGCGCGCTGGGGATGAGCCCGGCGCTCGCCTTCCGGCGCATCGTGCTGCCGCAGGTCTGGCGGCTGGCCCTGCCGGGACTGGGCAATCTGCTGCTGGTGATGATGAAAGACACCTCGCTGGTGTCGGTGGTGGCCCTGGACGAGCTGATGCGCAAGGCCCATGTCGCGGCGGGTGCGACGCGTGAGCCGTTCACCTTCTTCTTCGCGGCGGCGCTGATCTATCTGTTCTTCACCCTGATCGCCGAGATCGGCATCGCGCGCCTGGAATACTGGGCGGCGCGGGGCACCGGCCGCCGGCCGGGTGGTGTGCCCAAAGCCGGGAGGGCCTGACCGATGCGCTGGCAGGTCATCTTCGACAACTGGGAACGGCTGCTCGGCGGGCTGTGGACCACGCTGGAACTGGTGGCGCTGGCCCTGGTGGTGGGGGCGGCGCTGGCGCTGGTGGTGGCGATGGCGCGGGTCTCGCGCAATCCGCTGCTGGCCTGGACCGGGCGCGGCTATATCTTCTTCTTCCGCGGCACGCCGCTGCTGGTGCAGCTGTTCCTGATCTATTACGGCCTGTCGCAGTTCACTTTCGTGCGCAGCAGCATGCTGTGGCCGATCCTGCGCGAGCCATACTGGTGCGCCATCATCGCCTTTGCGCTGAACACCAGCGGCTATACCGCCGAGATCCTGCGCGGCGCGATTCAGGCGGTGCCGCGCGGCCAGATCGAGGCGGCACAGGCGCTGGGCATGAGCCGGGCGCTGACCTTCCGGCGGATCATCATGCCGATCGCGGTACGCTATGGCTTTCCCGCCTATGGCAACGAGGTGATCCTGATGATCAAGGCCAGCGCGCTGGCCAGCACCATCACCATCCTGGATCTGATGGGTGTCACCCGCACGCTGATTTCACGCACCTTCGCCGTGACCGAATTGTTCCTGGCGGCCGGCGTGATCTATCTGGTCATCACCCTGGTGCTGACCCGGGTGTTCGCGCTGGTGGAACGGCGGCTGAACCGGCATCTGACCGGGCGTGGCTGAGTGGGGCGTGGCTGAGCGGGCGGGGTCGGGTGAATGCCGGGCGGTCCAGCCGTGACGGCCGGAGCCAGGCCGTCGGCCCGGCGGCATGTCAGGACGGGAAACTGAGGTGGCCCCCATTTCCCATGTTGCCTTGAGAGTGGGTTCCTTGTATCGACACCGCAAGGTGCCGGGCACCTGCCGCCTGCGGACTCCTGTCACGGTGAAGCCCGGATCACGACGATATCTCACCCTCGATGCATTTCGCAGGTGGGCAATGCAGGCCCCCTCCCTCATCGAGATGCCTCTCCGGAGGAGTGAGCGATGTCTGTCGGACGGGCTGCCAATGCCGTTGAAAACCCCTTTCTGACGCGACCCATCGGACGATTATTCCTGTCCAACGCCTTGCCCATGGTGGTGGTCATGTCGACGGGCGGTCTGCTGAACGTGGTCGACGGGATCTTTGTCGGGCGTCTCATCGGCGCCGACGCTCTTGCCGCCGTCAGCCTGGCATTTCCCGTCGTCATGCTGCTGACCGCGTTGACCGCGCTGGCGGGTGGCGGCATGTCGAGCCTGCTGGCCCGGCATCTTGGCGCGGGATCGCGGACCCGGGCGAGCGCCGTCTTCGCCGGCGCGCACGGGCTGGCTCTCGCATTGAGTGTCGTCCTGATCCTGGCGGCGTTGACCATCGGCCCCGCCACCATTTCGTTTCTGGCTGGTGGGAACCCGGCTGTCGCGGCGCCCGCGCGGGACTATCTGCTGATCCTGATCCTGGGCGCGCCTGTGCAGTTCGGCCTGGGACTGCATGCCGATGCCTTGCGCAACGAGGGGCGGGCCGGGCTGATCGCGCTGCTTTCGGTGCTTGTCAACCTGCTGAATATTGCGGCGAACTATACAGCGATCGTGTGTCTCGACCTTGGGGTCGCCGGATCCGCGGCCGGCACCGTTGCCGCGCAGGCGCTTGGCCTGTCACTTCTCGTGGCGGTGCGCGGACGCAGCTCCAGCCTGCTGCCGCTGGCGGCCCTGTTGCGCGACAACTGGTTGTCCGGGTGGCGACAGATCCTCGCGCTGGGTCTGCCCCTCAGCCTGAGCTTCATCGGGATGGCCCTGGTGGTCAGCACCGTGCTCGTCGCCATCGGCACCGACGCCGACGGCGCGGATCAGGCCACCTGTGTCGCGGCCTATGGCGTGGTGACGCGCATGCTGGGGCTGGCCTTCCTGCCGCAGATGGCGATCGCGCTGTCCACCCAGAGCATCACCGGCAACAATGTCGGCGCGGGCCGCGTGGACCGGGCGCGCGCGGCCCTGCGGTTGGCCATGGCCAGCGCGTTCCTCTGGTGTCTGAGTGTCGCCCTGGCCGGCATGTTCGCGGGCGGGACGCTGGGCGCGCTGTTTTCAACCGATCCCGCGATCGCCACCGCCGTTGGCGCGATCATGCGCCCGATGACCGCGCTCTATGCCATCACCGGGCCGATCCTCGTGATGGCCATGCATTTCCAGGCGATGGGGTATCCCTCGCGCACCGCGGTGTTGACCCTGGCCAAGCCCTGGATTCTGACGCCGGCGCTGATCGTGGCCCTGAATGCGGCCTTCGGCGCGCGGGGACTGTGGTTCGCCTTTCCAGTGGCGGATGCCGTTCTGTTTGCTCTGGCCCTCACAATCATCTTTTGGTTCCGCGTGCCCGATACCGCCCCGTTGGCGCCGCAGGCGAAGGAGGTCGCATGACACAGCCGTCACTCGATGCCGTCAAAGCCCAGGCCAGGGCGCTGCGGCAGGCACTCAGATCCGGGAACATGATCGTCAGCCATGCCCGGGCCCTTGAACTCGTTGCCCGGCAGCACGGAGCGCGGGACTGGAATACGCTCCACGCCCGTCTTGCCCGGCGAGGCACCCGATCGGGCCTCGCCCTGGGCGATCGGGTGGCGGGGCGCTATCTGGGGCAGGTCTATAGTGGTGAGGTCGTCGGCCTCTCAGGAGGCGCGCGCCATCGCCAGGTGGAGATCAGGCTCGACCGGCCGGTCGACACCGTTCGGTTCGAAAGCTTCTCGAACTGGCGCCACCGCATCCGCGGCACCGTGGACACGACCGGTCGCAGTCACCGCAAGACCTCGGATGGCATGCCCCATCTGATCGTGGAGAAGGCGGCATCCTGACCGCCGTGGCAAAGCCGCCCTTGTGGCCCTTTGCCACGCCGATCAGCGCAGCGGCAGGGCATGGCTCTGCTTCACTGTCTGGCTGGGCACCTCGGTCTTCAGGTTCTGCACGCCGGGCAGACGGCCCAGATGGGCGGCCTGGATGCGGCGGTAGTCATCCAGGTCGGCGGCCACCACCCGCAGCAGAAAATCGCAGTCGCCCAACATGATATAGCAGTCGACGATTTCGGGGATGCGCTCGACCGCGGCGATGAAGCTGTCGATGGTCTCGACGTCCTGTGCCTTCAGCCACACCCGCACGAACAGAGACAGCCCGGCACCGACCTGTGCGGGGTCGAGCACCGCGACATAGCGCCGGATCACCCCGGCCTGTTCCAGCAGGCGCACCCGGCGCAGACAGGGAGAGGGGGTGAGCCCCACCTCGCGCGCCAGATCGACATTCTGGATCCGGGCATCGCGTTGCAGCGCGCGCAGGATGCGCCGGTCGATCTCGTCCAGTTTCATGAGCGGCCTCCGTGCCGGTCTATCGCCATTATGGCACGCACTGCCAATATCACGCCGCTGCTCGCAACCTGACGCCAGAGACTGCCGGTCGCGCGGCATCTTCGCAACCCGATTGCGTGGCGGGCGGCCTATGATCGCGGCCATGGAAACCATGACCCTGATCCTGTTCGCGGCCACCGTGCTGCCCCTGATCTGCACCCCCGGCCCGGACATGCTGTTCGTGGCCGCACAGGCCGTGTCCGGCGGCACGGCGGCGGGCTTGCGTGCCACCGCCGGTGTCTGCCTGGGCTATGTTGTGCATTCGACACTGGTGGCGCTGGGTATCGCCGCCCTGATCGCGGCGTCACCGGTGCTGTTCGATGCGCTGCGCTGGCTGGGGGTGGGCTATCTGGTCTGGCTGGGCCTGCGGCTGCTGCGCCACGCGCTCGCCGCCGGGCGGTTGACGCTGCAGGATGTGGGCCATAACCGGCCATTGGCCCGCGGCTTTCTAACCGCGCTGCTGAACCCCAAGGGGATGATGATCTATATGGCGATCCTGCCGCAGTTCATGACGGCGGGGGCCGGCATCGCCCCGCAGGCGGCAGCCCTGTCGGTCATCTTCATCGGCCTGTGCGGGCTGGTCTATACCGGCCTCAGCCTCGCCATCGGCATCATGGGCCGGCGCTGGGCGCGCGGCGGCGCCCTGTTCGGTGGTCGCGGCCGGCGTTGGGCCGAGGCCGCAGCCGGGGCCATGCTGATCGCGGCCGCCGGCCGGCTGGCCGCGAACTGATCACCGGCCGCTGGTCAGGGCGCCAAGCCAGGCTTCCACCCGCCGGCGGTTGGCGCCCAGATCATTGCGGCCGATCCGCGACCGCGACAGGATCACCGGCGCCGCCCCGTCCCCGACCGGCATTGCCCACAGCGCCACATCGTCCGTGAAGCGGAAGATCCGGCTGCGCTGGATGGCGTCGATCCGGAAAGAGTTGGGGTCGGCGGCAATGATGCGGGTGCGCGGGCGACTGCGCAGCATCCGCGCCATCAGCCCGCACAGCCGGTCGGGCGACATCGGCAGCATCGCCGTCAGGATATGCGGCGTCAGGCCGGGCAGGGCATCGGCGGGCGCCGCAAGGCACCAGTTCGGGTGCGGCCGCGCCGTGAACGCCGCCAGATCGATGACCCCGCCATCCTGCGGGCGACCCTGCGGACCAGGCTCGGGCATGTCGGGGAACGCGTCATCGCTGGGCATCGGCAGATCCTCGGCCGGATGGGGCTTGAGCCGGTCATGAAACCGGCCGGACAGCCGGTTATGATGCTGATCAGGAGAAGGGCATGTCCTGGCGGCGCTGGCGCAACCAGTCGACATAATGATCGATGAAACTGCGCACCTTGGCCGACAGATGCCGGTTATGGGGATAGACCGCGAAGATATCGACCGGTGGCGGCGCGAAATCCTCAAGCACCGGCTCGATCAGTCCGGCGGCGATCTCGGTGCCGACGATGAAGGCGGGCAGCCGGGCGACACCGGTGCCGGCCAGGGCCGCATCGCGCAGGATCTGGCCGTTATTGGCATTCAGGGTGCCCGAGATCCTGACCGCGATCGTCTCAGCCCCCTCCCGCGCGCGGAAGCGCCATTCATTGCGGGTGGAGAGATAGGCATATTCCAGACAGTTGTGGCGGGCCAGGTCGCGCGGGTGCTGCGGCCGGCCGTGGGTGTCCCAATAGCCGGGCGTCGCCACCACCATGGTCCGGCTTTCGGCCAGCTTGCGGGCGATCAGGCTGCTGTCGGCCAGATTGCCGATCCGCACCACCAGATCATAGCCTTCATCGACCACATCGACGAAACGGTCGTCCAGCGACACCTCGACCCGGACATGGGGGTATCGCTCCATGAAGCCGGGCAGGCAGGGGGCCAGATGCAGCAGGCCGAACGACATCGGCGCGTTGATGCGCAGCGTGCCGCGCGGCTCGTCCTGAAGCCGCCCGACCTCAAGATCGGCCTCTTCCGCCTCGCGCAGGATGCGCGCGCACCGGCGATAATAGACCTCGCCCATCTCGGTGAGGCTGAGCCTGCGGGTGGTGCGGTTCAGCAGCCGGGCGCCCAGCCGGTCTTCCAGCCGGCCGATGTGCTTGGACACCGCCGATTTCGACAAGCCCAGCGCCCGCGCCGCCGACGAGAAGCTCTGCGCTTCCACCACGCGCGCGAACACCGCCATGCTGGTCAGGTGATCCATCGGCCCGCCGCTCCGGCTTTGTTGATCTGAGGGTGACAATCCATTTCCATTGTTGCCGGTAGTAAGCCAAACCGCCAGTGCTACATTCATGGGGAGAACAGACACCAGCGCGGCCCGGGCGACACGCTTCGGATGGCCGGCGCGGCAACCGGGGAATGATGACGATGACCAAGGTTCTGGTCCTGTATTACAGCATGTACGGCCATATCGAGACGATGGCGGGCGCCGTGGCCGAGGGCGCTGCATCGGTCGACGGCGTCGAGGTGACCGTGAAGCGGGTGCCCGAGACCATGCCGCGCGAGGTGGCCGAAAAGGCCGGCGCCAAGCTGGACCAGGCCGCTCCCGAGGCGACGCCGGCCGAACTTCCCGACTATGACGCGATCATCTTCGGCACCCCGACCCGCTTCGGCAACATGGCCGCCCAGATGCGCAGCTTCCTCGACCAGACCGGCGGCCTATGGGCGCAGGGCAAGCTGGTCGGCAAGGTCGGCAGCGTGTTCGTGTCGACCGCGACCGGCGGTGGCAACGAGTCGACCGTGCTGACCTTCTGGCCGACGCTGGCCCATCACGGCATGGTGATCGTGGGCCTGCCCTATGCGGCCCCGGAACTGTTCGACATTTCCGAGGCCCGTGGTGGCAGCCCCTATGGCGCCGGTTCGCTGGCCGGCGGCGATGGCAGCCGCCAGCCCAGCGCCAAGGAGCTGTCGATGGCACGCTTCCAGGGTGCCCATGTCGCCGGTATTGCCAGAAAGCTCGCCGGCGCCTGACCGCGCACCGATCATCGCCCGGCGCCGGGTCGGGGGCTGTTACCCCCGTCCGGCGCCGGGCCGCTTTCCAGGACATCAACCAGAGAGGCGACCATTATGGGCGTGATGATCGACGGCGTCTGGCACGATCGCTGGTACGACACCGCGAAATCCGGCGGTCGTTTCGAACGCGAGGCCAGCCGCTTCCGCGACCGGCTGGCGTTGACCCCGGATGACGACGGCCTGCCGGCGGTGCCCGGCCGCTATCATCTGTATGTGTCGCTGGCCTGCCCCTGGGCGCATCGCACGCTGATCTGGCGTAAGCTGAAGCGGCTGGAGGATGCGATTTCGGTCAGCGTGGTCGACCCGCGCATGGGCGGCGCCGGCTGGACCTTCGGCGCGCCGGTGGAAGCGGGGCCGGATGCGCCGGCCTTCGCCGGGGCGACCGGCGACGATCTGGCAGGACACACGGCGCTGCATCAGGTTTATGCCTCGGCCAATCCCGGCTATACCGGCCGGGTGACGGTGCCGGTGCTGTGGGACCGCGAGCGCGCCACGATCGTGAACAATGAAAGCGCCGAACTGGTGCGGATGCTGGACCGTGCCTTCGACCATCTGGCGCCGGCCCATGGCAATCCGGATCTGGTGCTGTGCCCCGATGACCTGCGGGACGAGATCGACGCGGTCAACGCGCTGGTCTATGACGCGATCAACAACGGCGTCTACAAGGCCGGCTTCGCCACCACCCAGGCGGCCTATGAGGATGCGGTCGAGCCGTTGTTCGCGGCCCTCGACCAGATGGAGGCACGCCTGGCGGCCGGCGCCGGCTGGCTGGTCGGCGGGCGGATGACGGAAGCCGATCTCAGGCTGTTCACCACCCTGATCCGCTTCGATCCGGTCTATCACGGCCATTTCAAATGCAACCGCCGGCGGATTGCCGACTACCGGATGCTGCGCGCGCTGACCGCCCGCATCGCGGCCGTCCCGGCCGTGGCCGCGACCATCGATGACGCCCATATCCGCTGGCATTATTACTGGAGCCACACCACCATCAACCCGACCCGGGTGGTGCCGGTCGGCCCTGGCGACCCGCTGGTGGTGAACCCGGACTTTCCGGCGCCGACGCTGCCGGGGTTGTGAGGCCAGAGATATGATCGTCGGCGCTCTCGCTCGTCACGCGTGCGTCCCAACCACAGGCGTCCTGATGGTATACCACATGAAGCGCGGGCGTGTGTTCCACTGGCGTTGACGGTTGTATCGTTGCTGGCATAGGCTCGATGGAAATCCGCGGGCAGGAGAGGGACCGAGGGTCACCGGCATCTTGGGGGAGATGCTGCCGAGGTCAGGTCCGGCGGAGCGATTTCCGGAGGGAGACTTCATGTACAAGGCTCTGATGGGTGCGGCGGCTGCCGTGGCCCTGCTCGGTGCGGTTGGTGCCGCCGAGGCGAAGACGATGGTGTACTGCTCGGAGGGGAGCCCCGAGGGGTTCAACCCGCAGCTCTTCACCTCAGGCACGACCTTCGATGCCAGTTCGCGCAACGTCTACAACCGGCTGGTGGAATTCGAGCGCGGCACGACGACGGTGAAGCCGGGCCTGGCCGAGCGCTATGACGTGTCGGATGACGGCCTGACCTACACCTTCCACCTGCGCAAGGGTGTGAAGTTCCAGTCGGTCAAGGGGTTCACCCCCAGCCGCGACTTCAACGCCGATGACGTGGTCTACAGCTTCGAGCGTCAGTTGAACCCCGATCACCCGTACCACAAGGTTTCGGGGGGCACGTATGAATACTTCCAGGGCATGAGCATGCCGTCGCTGCTCAAAGCGGTCGAAAAGGTCGACGACCAGACCGTCCGATTCGTTCTGAACCGCCCGGAAGCACCGTTCATCGCCAATATGGCGATGGATTTCGCCTCGATCCTGTCGGCCGAATATGCCGACAAGATGCAGACGGCCGGCACGCCCGAGAAAGTCGATCTTGAGCCGGTGGGCACCGGCCCGTTCCAGCTGGTCAATTACCAGAAGGACGCGGTGATCCGCTATAAGGCGCATCCCGATTACTGGCGCGGCAAGGGTGATATCGACACGCTGGTGTTCTCGATCACGCCCGACGCCTCGGTGCGCTATGCCAAGATCAAGGCCGGCGAATGTCATGTGATGCCGTTCCCCAACCCGGCCGATCTGGCGCAGATGGGCAGCGACCCCGACGTCAACCTGATGTCGCAGGAAGGGCTGAACATCGGCTATCTGGCGTTCAACGTGCGCAAGAAGCCGTTCGATGACGTCAAGGTCCGCCAGGCGCTGAACCTGGCCACCAACAAGGCGGCGATCATCGAGGCGATCTATCAGGGTGCCGGCAAGGTTGCCAAGAACCCGATCCCGCCGACCATCTGGTCGTATAACGACAAGGTCGAGGATTACCCTTACGACCCGGAGCAGGCCAAGGCGCTGCTGAAGGAAGCCGGCCTTGAGGGCGGGTTCGAGACCGACATCTGGGCGATGCCGGTGCAGCGGCCCTATAACCCCGGCGCGCGGCGCATGGCCGAGATGATCCAGTCCGACTGGGCCGCGATCGGCGTGAAGGCCAATATCGTCTCCTATGAGTGGGGCGAGTATCTGAAGCGCGCCCAGGCCGGCGAACACCAGACCCTGCTGCTGGGCTGGACCGGCGACAATGGCGACCCCGACAACTTCCTGGCGGTGCTGCTTGGCTGCGACGCGGCCAATGGCGGTTCCAACTATGCCGGCTGGTGCTACAAGCCGTTCGACGACCTGATCATGAAGGCCAAGACCGTCGCCGATCAGGGCGAGCGGACCAAGCTGTATGAAGAGGCGCAGGTCGTGTTCAAGGAACAGGCGCCCTGGATGACCATCGCCCATTCGGTGGTGTATCAGCCGATCCGGCCAGAGGTGCAGGATTGGCGGATCGATCCGCTCGGCGGCCATTACTTCTATGGCCCGAGCCTCAAGGACTGAGGCGCAGGCCCGCTGAGACCGCGGGTGCGGCGGGTGGTGACGGGCGGTCTTCGGGCCGCGCGTCGCCATCCGCCCGCCGCTTGAGGCGCCCATCCCGATCTGACATCTGCCCCCGACGGATTTGCCCTGGCTCCCGCGGACGATGCCGGCCCGTGCCGCTTGCGCGGTCGTTCCTGAATGTTCGCTTTTGTGTTCCGGCGCCTGGGCCTGGTCATTCCGACCTTCCTCGGCGTCACCCTGTTCGCCTTCATCCTGATCCGGCTGATCCCCGGTGACCCGGTGGCCATGCTTGCCGGTGAACGCGGCATGTCGCCCGAACGCCACGCCCAGATGATGGCGCAGCTCGGCCTCGATCGTCCGATGATCGAGCAATACGTGATGTATCTGTGGTCCCTGCTCCAGGGGGATTTCGGCCGCTCGCTGGTCACCCGCACGCCGGTGCTCGACGAGTTCATGACCCTGTTTCCGGCCACGCTGGAACTCAGCGTCACCGCCATGCTGTTCGCCCTGATCATCGGCCTGCCCGCCGGGATCATCGCCGCCGTGCGCCGTGGAACCGCACTTGATCACACCGTGATGGCCGGTGCCCTGACCGGCTATTCGATGCCGATCTTCTGGTGGGGCCTGCTGCTGATCCTGCTGTTTTCGGTGACGCTGGGCTGGACGCCGGTCTCGGGCCGGATCAGCGTGCTCTATTACATCGAGCCTGTGACCGGGTTCATGCTGATCGACACGCTGCTGTCGGACGAACCTGAAGCCTTCTGGTCGGCGCTGCATCATCTGGTGCTGCCGGCGATCGTGCTGGGCACCATCCCGCTGGCGGTGATCGCGCGGATGACCCGGTCGTCGATGCTGGAGGTTCTGGGCGAGGACTACGTCCGCACCGCCCGCGCCAAGGGGCTGAACCCGGTGCGCGTGGTGCTGGTGCATGCCCTGCGCAATGCGTTGATCCCGGTGATCACCGTGATCGGATTGCAGGTGGGCCTGCTGCTGGCCGGGGCCATCCTGACCGAGACCATCTTCGCCTGGCCGGGGATCGGCAAATGGCTGATCGAGTCGATCGGCCGGCGGGATTATCCCTCGGTACAGGGCGGCATCCTGCTGGTGTCCTGCGTCGTGATCGTGGTCAACCTGATCGTCGATCTTCTCTATGGCATCATCAATCCGCGGATCCGACATGCACGCTGACAGCAACCTGCCGCCGCCGGCCGGTCTGCCGGCGGCGGCCCCGGCCGGCACCGGCGCCCCGGTGCCGCCCCGGGCCATTCTGGCCTTCTGGGCCGATTTCAAGCGCAATCCCGGCGCCGTCTCCGGGCTGGCGATCATCCTGGTGATCGCGTTTCTGGCGGTGTTCGCCGATCTGGTGGCGCCACACAGCCCGAATGCCCAGTTCCGCGATGCCCTGCTGCTGCCGCCGGCCTTCGTCGAGGGCGGCAACTGGGTCTATCCGCTGGGCACCGATGATGTTGGGCGCGACATGCTCTCGCGCCTGATCCACGGCGCCCGGCTCAGCCTACTGATCGGCATCATCGTCGTCACCCTGTCGCTGGCGGCCGGCATCCTGCTGGGGCTGGTGGCCGGTTTCTTCGGCGGTGTGGTCGACACGCTGATCATGCGGCTGATGGATGTCATGCTGGCCCTGCCCAGCCTGCTGCTGGCGATCGCGATCGTGGCGATCCTGGGGCCCGGTCTTGCCAACGCCATGTTCGCGATCGCGATCGTGGTGCTGCCGCATTATGTGCGTCTGACCCGGGCGGCCGCGATGGGCGAGGTCAACAAGGAATATGTCACCGCCTCGCGCCTCGCCGGCGCCCGGCCGTTGCGGCTGATGTTCCAGGCGATCCTGCCCAATTGCATGGCGCCCTTGATCGTGCAGGCGACGCTGGGGTTTTCCACCGCGATCCTGGATGCGGCGGCGCTGGGCTTCCTGGGCCTGGGCGCCCAGCCGCCGACCCCTGAATGGGGCACGATGCTGGCCGGCGTGCTGCAATACATCCAGCGCGCCTGGTGGGTGGTGACCCTGCCGGGGCTGGCGATCCTGATTACCGTGCTGGCCTTCAACCTGCTCGGCGACGGATTGCGCGATGCCCTCGATCCCAGGATGAAACGCTGATGTCTCTGCTCGAAATCGACGGGCTGACCGTCACCTTCGGCGCGGGCAGACGGGCCTTCCGCGCCGTCGACGACATCTCGCTCAGCGTCGATGCGGGTGAGGTGCTGGGGATCGTCGGCGAAAGCGGGTCTGGCAAGAGCGTCAGCTCGCTGGCGATCATGGGCCTGCTGCCCGCGACCGCCACCGTCACCGCCCGCACCGCCCGCTTCGACGGCACCGATCTGCTGACCCTGTCGCCCCGCGCCCGCCGCCGCCTGACCGGCCGCGATGTGGCGATGGTGTTCCAGGATCCCCTGACCAGCCTGAACCCCTGCTTCACCGTCGGCTTCCAGATCATCGAGGCGCTGAAGGTGCATGAGGGCGGCAACCGCCGGCAATTGCGCGACCGCGCGATCGATCTCCTGGCGCAGGTCGGCATCCCCGACGCGAAATCGCGGATCGATGCCTATCCGCATCAGTTGTCGGGGGGCATGAACCAGCGGGTGGTGATCGCCATGGCGATCGCCTGCAATCCGCGGCTGCTGATCGCCGATGAACCCACCACGGCGCTGGACGTCACCATCCAGGCCCAGATTCTGGATCTGCTGCTCAGCCTGCAGCGCGATCGGGGCATGGCGCTGATCCTGATCACCCATGATCTGGCGGTGGTCGCCGAAACCGCGAAACGGGTGGCGGTGATGTATGCGGGCCAGGTGGTGGAGGTGGGGGATGTGCCGCAGATCTTCCGCCATCCCCGCCATCCCTATACCGCCGCCCTGCTGGAGGCGCTGCCGGAACGGGCGGCGGGCAAACGGCGGCTGAACGCCATTCCCGGCGTCGTGCCCGGCCAGTATGACCGGCCCACCGGCTGTCTGCTGAACCCGCGCTGCCCGCATGCGACCGCACATTGCGTGGCGGCGCAGCCGGCCCTGCGGCCCTGGCCACAGGGCGAGGTGGGGAGCGGTATGTCAACGGCGATGGTCCGCTGCCATACGCCGCTCGACGATGCCGGCCGCCCGACACGCGTCGCCGATACCGCCGAGGTGATCCATGGCTGATCCGATCCTGATCGCGGATGATCTGGCGCGCCATTACGACGTGCCTCTGGGCTTCCTGAAGGGGCATGCGGTCCTGAAGGCGCTGGATGGCGTCAGCTTCCAGGTCGAGCCCGGCCGGACGCTGGCGGTGGTGGGCGAAAGCGGTTGCGGCAAGTCGACGCTCGCCCGCCAGCTGGTGATGATCGAGAAGCCGACCACCGGCCGGCTCTCGATCGGCGGCACCGATGTTGCCAGCGCGAAGACGGCCACGGTGCGTGCCATGCGCCGGCGGGTGCAGATGGTGTTCCAGAACCCTTATGCCTCGCTGAACCCGCGCAAGACCGTGGCTCAGACGCTCGATGAGCCGCTGGCGATCAACACCGACCTGGACCGCGCGGCGCGCGCGGCGCGGGTGGCCGAGATGATGGCCAAGGTGGGCCTGCGTCCGGAACAGGCCGGGCGCTATCCGCATATGTTCTCGGGCGGGCAGCGCCAGCGGGTGGCGATCGCCCGGGCGCTGATGCTCGACCCGGCGGTGGTGGTGGCGGATGAACCGGTCTCGGCGCTGGATGTCTCGATCCAGGCCCAGGTGCTGAACCTGCTGATCGATCTGCAGCGCGAATTCGGTGTCGCCTATGTGTTCATCAGCCACGACCTGTCGGTGGTGCGCCACATCGCCGACGAGGTGATGGTGATGTATCTGGGCCGGGCGGTGGAACAGGCGCCGCGCGATCTGCTGTTCCAGAAGGCGGCGCATCCCTACACCCGGGCGCTGCTGGCCTCCACCCCGCGCATCGACCCCGATGAACGCGCGGCGAAGGTGCCGATCGGCGGAGAATTGCCGTCGCCGCTGGCGCCGCCGCCGGGCTGTACCTTCCACCGCCGCTGCCCGATGATGATCGATCGCTGTGCCGTGGAGCGCCCGGAGCTTCGGCCCGTCGCCGGCCGCATGGTCGCCTGCCACCGTGCCGAAGAGGTGCTGGCGCTCGATTGACCCGAAGCGCAGCGGTTTCCGCACGCTCTTGCCCCTTGAACGCCCCGACTGTGCCGCGATCCGGTCACAGCCGGGGCGTTTCAGGTGATGGTGACGGGTCATACGCCGCTCAACGGTCATCGACCGGCCCTGAAACAGCCGCTGGCGCGGGGCCGCGCTGTGGGCTAAAGTCCGATGATCCAAGGCATTTTACACGACCTTAACCTGTCGTTCAGCCACCCGGAACCGGAGCCTGCGCCGTCATGGCCGTCCTCGATCCCATCCGCCGCACCGATGCGGCCCGCCCGTTGCAGGGCTGGGCCGGGGGTGCCGTGCGGCCGCAGGGCGGCGACAGAGAGGGCTGGGCTGAGAGTATCCGGGCGATCGACCCGGTTGCCGCCTATGGCAGCGATGCCGGCGGCAGCTTCGACCAGGGCAGCTTCGACGATCAGCTGCGCGATCAGGAGCGCCGGCAGAACGGCCAGCGCGGCTTCGCGCGGCCGCTCAGCGCCGGCACCCTGGCAGCCTTGATCGATCTGGCCGGCAACCCTGATTTCGCGGCGGCCAACATCAACACCCGCGCGCCCACCACCCAGGCCCAGGCGGCCGACCGTTATGCGGCAACCGCCGCCGCGGCCGACCCGCGGGGGCCGGATGCCGGTGCCACCCGTGCCGCCGGCGCCGCCGCATCGACCGCCGCCGCCAACACCAGCACCAGCGCCGCCACCACCGGCCTGTTCGGCCTGTTCACCGATTTCCTGGCCAACCGGCCGGAAGCCTCGGCGGTGGTTGCCGCTTATCGCTCGGTCCAGGCGGTCCGCGCCGACCAGCTTGGCCGCGATCTGGCGATCAGCCGGGTGGGGTGACGACCGGGTGGGGTGAAGGGCCGGCTCTGCCTTGCCCGTCGCTATGGCAGCCATTTTTGCGAAAACAGAAAGTTGCGCGGTCAGGATCCGCGTCCTGTCGAGATGATCGGGAGACAGAGCGCGGATGCCGGCGCGAGCGTCGACCGACGGCCCGCCGAGGCACGCCGGTCAACGGCGATGCCGGCATGAGCCAGCGATGGGTCGATGTGCCGGTCGACGTCCATGCGGTTCTGACGGATGGCCGCCGCCAGCATTTCCGTGGCCATTATACGCTGCACCGCGTCGTGCCGGGTGTCGGTGCGTCCGCTGAGGCCGAGCGATGGCATCTCTTTGCGGCACAGCTTGCTCCGGTGGATGTTCAGCCGTAAGGGCCGGTTTGACGTCGGCAGGGGGTCAGCGCGGATCGTCGCCCGGTGGCGTCTGGGCGGCGATGCGGGCCAGCATGTCGCTCATCGCGGTGTCGGCGCTGCCGCGCTTGCGCGGCTGGGGCTGGCCGGTGGCGGTCTTCCAGCCCGCCATGTGGATGATGTCGAGTGTGGCGGTGACGCGGCCATCGGGGCGGCTGAAGCGCTGCTGATAAATCTCGGCGGCGCGCATCAGCACCGCCCGCTTCAACGGGCTGCGGCGACGATCGGCCAGTGCATTGGTGGCGCCGATCATGCGCAGTTCCGCCATCAGCTTCAGCGGATGCGGATAGGCCAGCGTGATGGTGTCGACATCGATCACCGGCAACTGGAACCCTGCCCGCTGCATCAGCCCGGCCGCATCGATCAACTGGGCGAAGGGCGACACCCGCGGCGACAGCCCGCCGTCGATCTCGATTTCGGCCTGGGTCAGCGCCTGACGCAGTTCGGTCAGGCTGTTGCCGCCGGCGATCGCGCCCAGAAACAGCCCGTCGGGCACCAGCGCACGCTCGATCTGGATCAGCGCGCCGGGCAGATCGTTGGTCCAGTGCAGCGAGAACTGGCCGATCGCCAGATCGACCGAATTGTCGGCGACCGGCAGCCGTTCCTCGTCGGCCACCACCACCGGGCCCGGATCGCGCGCGGCCATGGCTTCAGACAATTCCACCCCGACCAGGGTCTCGATCCCGCGCCGGCCCTGAAACAGCGGTCGGGTGGCGCCATCGCGCGATCCGATCAGCAGGGCGCGGGGAAAGCTGCGCAGCACGTCGTCCAGCCTGTCGGCCAGCCGCTCCGCCACTTCCCGGACCATGAAGCCGTGATCGCCGCCGGCGCGGGCGGCGCGGTCGCGCCGGCGGCGCAGAAGCGCACGGTCGAACACCTGGATGATATCGCTCATGGCACCGGTATATGGCACATGGCGCCGCGCGTCCAGATGCCGGGCGCCATGGGCTTGCCTTGGCATGACGGGATGACGCATGATCGTATGACGCACGTGACCGGCGAATATTTTCATCAGAGGTTATGGCATGACGCTGATCGATGATCGGGCACCGGTCACGCCGCGCCGGCTGGCGGTGGCACGCGGCCTGCTGGCACGGCTGGCGCGGGCGGTGCTGGATGCGGCCCTGCCGCCGCTTTGCGGGCTGTGCCGGGCGCCGGTCGATCAACCGGGGCTGTGTGCCACGTGCTGGTCGGGGCTGGGTTTCGTGACCGGCCCGGTTTGCGATTGCTGCGGCGTGCCGCTGCCGGTCGATCCGGGCGGCCCTGCGATCTGTGGCGGCTGTGCGGCCCATCCACCGGCCTTCAGCACCGCCCGTGCGCCGCTGATCTATGATGGCGCGTCGAAACGGCTGGTGCTGGCGTTGAAGCATGGCGATGCCGGGCATCTGGCGCCGCTGCTGGCCGGGCTGATGGCGCCGGTGGCGTCGGGGTTGGGGCCCGTGGATATGGTGGTGCCGGTGCCCCTGCACTGGCGCCGGCGGTTGCGGCGCCGCGACAATCAGGCGGCGCTGATCGCGCGCGACCTGGCGGCGCGGCTGGGCTGCCGCCATCAGCCGGGCATGCTGCGCCGGCGCCGCGCCACCCCGATCCAGGGCAACAAGGGCAGGGCCGCGCGGGCGCGCAATGTTAGCGGTGCGATGGCGGTGCCGGCATCGGCGGATATCCGCGCCCGGCTGTCGGGCGCGCGGGTGCTGCTGGTCGATGATGTGATGACCACGGGTGCCACCGCCGATGCCTGCGCGCGGGCATTGCTGCGGGCGGGCGCCGCCTCGGTGGTGGTGGTGGCCGCGGCCCGGGTGCCGGCACCGGGCGACGGCATCCGCCATATGGCCGATCCGACCGCCCTTGCGGTATGAACCGCGTCGAAGGGCATGGCCGCATCACGCCGGGGCTTTGAGCGCGGGCGATCGCCCCTATATCATTGCCAGCACGTCTTGCGGCCGATGCAGGCCGTCCCGTTCACGGAAGGAAGTCGAGGGTATCGTGGCCGACGTTATTATCTATTCCACGCCGATCTGCCCCTATTGCGCGCGCGCCAAGTCGCTGCTTGACCGCAAGGGCGTCAGCTACACCGATATCGATGTCTATGGCGACCGGGCCCTGCGCGCCCAGATGGTCGAGAAGGCCGGCGGCCGGACCTCGGTGCCGCAGATCTTTATCGACGGCCAGCATATCGGCGGCTCCGACGATCTGCATGCGCTGGAGCGGGCGGGCAAGCTGGACCCGCTGCTTGCCGGCAGCCCGGCCTGACCGCTGATGACCCGGAACACTGCCACACACTCAGCCGCCGCCGACAACCCCATGCCGGCGGGCGTGGTGCGTGTCGCCTGTATCCAGACCACCGCCACGCCGGATATGGCGGGCGGGCTGGACCGGATCGATGATGCGGTCGGCCAGGCGGCGGCAGGCGGCGCCGCGCTGGCCATGCTGCCGGAAATGTCGGCGATGCTGGCCCCCGGGCCCGAACAGC
This sequence comes from Tistrella bauzanensis, assembly GCF_014636235.1. Classification (NCBI taxonomy): domain Bacteria; kingdom Pseudomonadati; phylum Pseudomonadota; class Alphaproteobacteria; order Geminicoccales; family Geminicoccaceae; genus Tistrella; species Tistrella bauzanensis. Next base: position 33,776 of record NZ_BMDZ01000011.1, on the reverse strand, counting down.
GCGCGGCGGCGGTGGTCGAAGACGACCACCCCGCCGTCGGCCGCTTCGCCGCGATCGCCCGCCGCCACGGCATCTGGCTGCATTGCGGATCACTGGCGGTGGCAACCGGTGATGCGGAGGATGACCGGCTGGCCAACCGCACGCTGGTCTTCGACGGCCAGGGGCGGATCGCCGCCCGATACGACAAGATCCATCTGTTCGATGTGGGCGATCTGGCCGATGGCCAGAGCTATCGCGAAAGCGACCGTTATCGCCCCGGCGACCGCGCGGTGGTGATCGATACCCCTGCCGGACGGATGGGGTTGTCGATCTGCTATGACCTGCGGTTTCCGGCGCTGTATCAGGCACTGGCCACGGCCGGGGCCACGATCATCGCCATTCCTTCGGCATTCACCGTGCCCACCGGCCGCGCCCACTGGCATGCGCTGATCCGCGCCCGCGCCATCGAATGCGGCGCCTGGGTGATGGCCCCGGCGCAGACCGGCGAGCATTACCCCGGCCGGCGCACCTATGGCCACAGCCTGATCGTCGACCCCTGGGGGCGGGTGGTGGCGGAGGCGGCGGAAGAGACCGGCGAGACGGTGATCTTCGCCGATATCGACCCGGCGGCGGTGACCGATGCCCGCGCCAAGGTGCCGTCTTTGTCGAACCGGCGGGATTTTCTGGCACCGTGATCGCCCCGGCGCCGTGAATGCCTGTGACCGTGATCTCCGGCCTGCGGTCAGGCGCTCATCACCGCCGCCAGCACCGGTGCCATCAGCACGTTGAACAATCCGGCCAGAACCATCACCAGCCCGGCGATGGAGCCTTCCTCGGTGCCGAGCTGATGGGCCTTGGCGACGCCGGCGCCGTGGGCGCCCATGCCGAACAGCGCGCCACGGGCCAGCGCCGAGCGCAGCGGCAGCCAGTTGAGCATCACCTCGCCGATCGCGGCGCCGCAGACACCGGTCAGGATCACGAATACCGCGGTCAGGTCGGGCAGGCCGCCGATATCGTCCGACACCGCCATGGCGAAGGGCATGGTCACCGAGCGCGGCATCAGGCTGCGTGCCAACTGGTCGGACAGGCCCAGAAGATCGGCCATCACCCAGGCGCTGGCCATGGCGATGCTGCTGCCAATGGCGACACCCAGCGCCAGAACCGGCCAGTGCCGGCGGATCACGGCGCGGCGTTCATAGATCGGCAGGGCGAAGGCAACGGTGGCCGGGCCGATCATCAGGGTCAGCCAGTGGCTGCCGCGGCTGTAATCGCCATAGCCGGCGCGGAGCAGGGTGGCGAGGCCGATCAACAGCGCCGGCGTCACCAGCAGCGGCGAGGTGTACCATGCCGGGTGCAGCCGGTTCAGCGCCCGGGCGCCGATATAGAAGCCGATGGTGGCGGCGGGCCAGAACAGCAGTGTCGCGGGATCGTCAGGCAGGGTCATGACGCGTCCTCAACCGGAAGAACAGTTCCACGGTCAGTGCGGTGGAAGCCATCACCATCAGCGTGCCGGTCAGGATCACCGCCAGCAGCTTCAGGCCCAGCGTGCCGATGAATTCGTGGTGGTCGAGCAGGGCCATCACGGCGGGCACGAAGAACAGCAGCATTTCGGCCAGCAGCCATTTCGCGCCCCGGCCCAGCGTGTCGGGCCGGATGCGATGGGTGGCCAGCAGCACCAGAACCACGGCCATGCCGATGATCCCGCCCGGCACCGGCAGGTGCAGTTGGCGGACCAGCGCTTCGCCACAGGCCCAGAAACCGGCCAGCAGTGCGATCTGCACCAGGCGGTTGCGGTGGAGTGTGTGACGGATGGCGGCGGCAAGCCTCTGGCGGCGCATGGGTCTGATCCTCTAAGGTTCTGAAATCAGTGTATGCTGCATCGCGGCATGTCGAAAATGAATTGATTGCATTCTGGAAATGCGATCCTGGAATACATTGACGACGGATTGGAACGGGATCGATGAAACCGGGACAGGGTTGATGGAACTGCGCACGTTGAGGGCCTTCGTCGAAGTGGTCCGCCAGGGCGGCTTCTCGCAGGCGGCCAAGGTGGTGAACACCACCCAGCCCACAATCAGCAAGGCGGTGAAACAACTAGAAGACCAGTTGGGCACACCGCTGCTCGACCGTGTGGGGCATCGCAGCGAGCTGACCGAGGCCGGGCGCATCGTCTATCGGCGGGCGCTGGCGATGCTGGCCGAACGCGACGACATGATCGCCGAGATGGACGAGCTGCGCGGGCTGAAGCGCGGCACGCTGACCCTGGGCCTGCCGCCGCTGGGATCGGCCACCCTGTTCGCGCCGCTGTTCGCCATGTTCCGCAGCCGCTATCCGGGGATCGAGATCGGTCTGGTGGAACATGGCAGCAAACGGCTGGAAGAGGTGCTGCTGGCGGGCGAGATCGACATGGCGGCATCGCTGCTGCCGGTGGCGGAGGATTTCGATGTCCAGGCGGTGCGGGCCGAGCCGCTGGTCGCTCTGCTCAGCCTGAACCATCCGCTGGCCGGGGCGGCGCGGATCGATATGCCGATGCTGGAGCATGAACCGCTGGTGATGTTCGAAAGCGGCTTCGCGCTGAACAAGATCATCAACGATGCCTGCCGCCGGCACGGGTTCAGGCCAACGGTGGCCGCGCGCAGCGGCCAGATCGATTTCATCGTGGAACTGGCCGCCGCCGGGCTGGGCATCGCCTTCCTGCCGCGGATGATCGCCGAACAGCGCCGGCATCCGGCGGTGCGGCTGGTGGCGCTGGACGATGCCGAGATGCATTGGCACATGGCGCTGATCTGGCGGCGGGGCGGTTATCTGTCCCATGCCGCGCGGGCCTGGCTGGCCTTGACCCGCGAGGTGCACGGCCACGGCTGACCGACACATGCCGACGGGACATGGGCCATATGCGGTCAAGTCATGTCGGCCGGGCGCTGTTGCGGTGCAATATCAAGGGCCGGGCCGTGCGCCATCCGCGGCGCATGACCGTGATCCGTGTTCCGGAGATCCGGCCCCATGTCTTCCCCGCCATCGCCTTCCCCGTCATCGTCTTCCCTGTCATCACCCCGGTCACGACTGGCTCGCCTGCCGCTGCCGCTGGTGGCGATCGCGCTGGCCTCGTTCGGCATCGGCACCACCGAATTCGTCATCATGGGCCTGCTGCCCGATGTGGCACGGGATCTGGGCGTCGACATTCCGGCGGCCGGCCTGCTGGTCACCGGCTATGCGCTGGGGGTGACTTTCGGGGCGCCGGTGCTGGCGGTGCTGACCGCGGGCATGAACCGGCGCACGGCCCTGCTGCTGCTGATGGCGATCTTCATTCTGGGCAATCTGCTGTGCGCGGTCGCACCCGATTACCGGATGCTGATGGCGGCCCGGGTGGTGACCGCCTTCTGCCACGGCGCCTTTTTCGGCCTGGGGGCCGTGGTCGCGGCCCAGGTGGTGGCGCCGGAAAAGCGCGGTCAGGCGATCGCGATCATGTTTTCCGGCCTGACGCTGGCCAATGTGCTGGGGGTGCCGTTCGGAACCGCGCTCGGCCAGGAACTGGGCTGGCGGTCGACCTTCTGGGCAGTGGTGATGATCGGCGTCGTGGCGGCGGGCGCGCTCTGGGCCTGGCTGCCGCGCAGCCTGCATGCCGGCACGGCCGGGCTGCTGGGCGAGGTGCGCAGTCTGGGCCGCAGGCAGGTGCTGCTGGCCATGCTGATCAGCGTGCTGTCATCGGCCAGCCTGTTCAGTGTGTTCACCTATATCGTGCCCATGCTTCAGGACGTGACCGGCATTGCGCCGGGGCGGGTGACGCTGGTGCTGCTGCTGCTGGGCGTGGGGCTGACCATCGGCAATCTGATCGGCGGCCGGCTGGGCGACTGGCGGCTGATGCCGGCGGTGATCGGCCTGTTCGTGGCGGTGATGCTGGTGCTGGCGGCTTTCACCCAGACGCTCCATGCGGTCTGGCCGGCGGTGCTGTCGGTGTTCCTGTGGGGGATGGTGGCGTTCGCGCTGGTCTCACCGCTTCAGATGCGGGTGGTGACCGAGGCCCGGGGCGCGCCCAATCTGGCCTCCACGCTCAACCAGGGGGCCTTCAATCTGGGCAATGCGGCCGGCGCCTGGATCGGTGGCCTTGCGATCGGCCATGGCCTGTCCTATGACCGCATCCCCTGGATCGGGGTGGCGCTTGCGGCCATCGGGCTGGGTTTCAGCCTGCTGTCCCACTGGCTGGACCGGCGCTGCCTGCGGCCGGTGGTGCCCCATCCAGCAGGCCGGCCAGCGCAGCCTTGAACACTGGTGAGCGGGCGATGGCGTTGAAGCCGTGGCCGGCGCCGGGGATCTCGACAAAGCTGCCGGCGATGCCGGCGGCTTCCAGAGCCTGGCGATAATCGCGGCCCAGGCTGGGCGGGGTGTTGGTGTCGTTCTGGCCGGTGACCACCACCACCCGGGTTAAGGCATCACCGGTGCGGCGCGGGATGGTCTTGACCTGATCGATGGCCGACAGGCTGTTCGGCCAGGGCCCGCGGCCGCGATCCTGGCGCCAGCGGGCGACGTCGCAGGGGCACGAGACCAGCATCGCCCGATCGATCAGCCCGGGCGTGCGGCCCAGAATGACACCGGCCAGATTGGCGCCGCCGGAATGACCCAGCACCACCAGTCGCATGGCGCCGGTGCGGCTGCGCAGGGTGCGTAGCGCCTCGGCGATCGCATTGGCGGCATCATGGGTGTAATGGTCGCGCCGTTCATTGGTGGCGCCGTCCGAGATATGGCTGTCGCCATCGCCATAGCCGGGGCGCATCAGCACGGCGGTTGCCAGCCCCTGGCGGCTTGCGGCCAGATCGCGCGCCAGATCCTGCAAATAGTCGACCGGCCCGCCGCTGGACAGGTCGCCATGCAACAAGACCAGCAGGGTTTCGGCATTGGTGGGGCCGAAACGGTTGACCGCCAGGCACCCGAGCTTGCCGGCCGGCACGAAATACTGCAGATCGCGGTCATTGCAGGCAGCGGCACGCGCCGGTGCCGTCGCGGCCACCATCCCCGCCAGAACAGCGGCCGCCATCATCAGCACCACACCGCGGATGCGGGCGATAGTCACGGGGCATCCCTCCATTATTGTCTTGGGCGTCATCGTGTCATGACTGGCGGCAACATAAAACGCCCCGGCGAAAAAATACCGCCGACGGCAGAGGCGCCGGCGGCGGCAAGGCACGGTGCGGTCTTCACGCGGAACGGCGACTGGCCGGCTGGCCGGCCAGTCGATCAACGCGCCATCCGGTCATCAGGCAGGCTGGGCCTGCCTCAGATATCTGGCTGGGGCGTGATGCGCAGATAGGGCTTCAGGCGCCTGAAGCCCTTGGGAAAGCGGGCCACGGCCTCGGCATCGGTCACCGCCGGCACGATGATGACGTCATTGCCCCGGCGCCAGTTGACCGGGGTTGCGACCGCGAAGCCGTCGGTCAGTTGCAGGCTGTCGATCACCCGCAGGATTTCCGTGAAATCACGACCGGTGCTGGCGGGATAGGTGAGGGTCAGCCGCAGCTTGCGCGCGGGGTCGATCACGAACACCGACCGCACGGTCAGGGTGTTGCTGGCATTGGGGTGGATCATGCCATACAGGCCCGCGACCACCCGCTCCGGGTCGGCGATCAGCGGATAGGTCACCGTCTGGCCCTGGGTTTCGGCGATATCGCCCAGCCAGCGGTGGTGATCTTCAACCCCGTCGACCGATAGCGCGATGACCTTCACACCACGCGCGGCGAAGGCGTCGTGCAGGCGCGCGACCTCGCCCAGTTCGGTGGTGCAGACCGGGGTGAAATCCTTCGGGTGCGAAAATAGAACCACCCAGTTCTCGCCGGCCCAGTCGTGAAGATCGATCCGGCCGTGGGTGGTGTCGGCGGTGAAGTTCGGCACCACGTCGCCAAGTTGCAGAGCCATCGTCAACCCCTCCTCCCCTAACCGGCCCGTACCGGCCCTGTCCGGGGGGCGGTGGCCCGATTCTCCATATCGCTTGGAAAATCATGCGGGGATTCCTTGGACCGTTCAATATTTATCTGTAAATATTTTCGATATAACAAATCTAAAAAGTTATTTATTGGCGGAGGCGGCGCTTGCGATGGACGGGGCGGCGTGCCATCTACTAGTGCATAACGAACAGCTTCCAGACCGTCGGCTGACGGGCCAGATGCGGGTTTGCGGGGATCATGATCGTCTTCGACCTCAAATGCGGCGCCGACCATCGCTTCGAAGCGTGGTTCAAGGACAGCGACAGCTTCACGGCCCAGGCCGCGAGCGGCGAGATCGGCTGCCCGGTGTGCGGGGACGACAGGATCGTGAAGGCGATGATGGCGCCCCGGCTGAATATCCGCTCCCATGGCCGCGAGCCGTCGCGGCCCGACCCTGATGCCAACGCTGATGCCGGCCGTGATGTCATAGCCACCGGTGGCGATGTGCCCGCGGCCCCGGCAGCCACGCCCGACCCGGCCACCGCGCGGTTGATGGCGGTACAGGGCGAGGTGATGAAGCGCCTGCGTGAGATCCGGCGCGAGGTCGAGGCGTCGTGCGATTTCGTCGGCGACCGCTTTGCCGAGAAAGCCCGCAGCATGCATCTGGGCGAAACCGAGGCGCGCCCGATCTATGGCCAGACCACCGAGGAAGAGGCCGAGAGCCTGCGCGAGGACGGCATCCCCTTCGCGGCGGTTCCCTGGCTGCCCCGTGACGACGGCTGATCGCAGTTCATAACGCATACCAGCTTTTGGATGGCGGCCTTGCTGCGGCGGCGCGGCGAGATGTCCCGCCTGCTCGACCGGCTGACGTCGATGGTGCCGGCAGTTGGCGCGTGCCGGAAATTGCAAATAGATCGTCTTCTCGGCCAGGCTCTGTGTTCGCGACGATCAGATGCGCTGATGTCACGCGACCCGCCGGCGCCGGCCCGCTGAGGCCGGTGCCGACGGGGCGGAACGACATCAGGCCACCCGTCCATCCGCGGCGCGTGTGACGGTTGCGTCCGGGGCCGCCGTATCGGGGGCGGTAGCCCGCTTCAACCGCCGGCCCAGTATCAGCGGCAGCACCGCGACCAGGGCGGCCGCGATCCAGAGCACGATCGAGATGGTGCTGTCGAACAGGATGCCGATATCGCCGCCGCTGATCGCAAGCGCGTTGCGCAGGTTCACCTCCATCACCCGGCCCAGCACGAAACCCAGGATGATCGGCGCCATGTCGAAGCCGGTCTTGCGCAGCAGCCAGCCGGCCATGCCGATGCCCAGCATCAGCAGCACCGAGAAGGCGGAGGCGTGGGTGGAATAGACGCCCACGATCGACAGAACCAGGATGCCGGGCACCAGAACCCAGTTCGGCACGGTGAGCACCCGGGCGAAGATCCGGACCAGCGGCAGGTTCAGCGCCAGCAGCAGGATGTTGCCGATGAACAGCGAGGCGATCAGCCCGCCGACGATTTCCGGCCGGTCGGTCATCAGCGTCGGGCCGGGCTGGATGTTGTAGAGCATCAGCGCGCCCAGCATCACCGCGGTCGTGCCGGAGCCGGGCACACCCAGGGTCAGCATCGGTACGAAGGCGCCGCAGGAGGTGGCGTTGTTGGCGGCTTCCGGTGCCACCAGCCCGCGCGGATCGCCCTTGCCGAAGCTGCCCTCGCGATCCGAGATCCGCTTCTCGGTCATATAGGCGATGGCGCTGGAGACCGAGGCGCCGGTGCCCGGCAGCACGCCGACCACGAAGCCGATGCCGCTGGAGCGCAGCGCCGTGCCGATGCTGCGGCGGATGTCTGAGAGCCGGGCTGTCATCCGCCCCAGGCCGCGGATGATCTCGGTGCCGGCGGCCTGCTTCTCCAGCAGGATCAGGGCTTCCGAGATCGAGAACAGGCCGATCACCAGCACCACGAATTCGATGCCGTCGCCGAGTTCGGGCTCGCCGAAGGTGAATCGATAGGCGCCGGAGGTGGCATCCAGCCCGACGGTTGCCAGCATCAGGCCGAGCACGCAGCCGATCAGGGTCTTCACCGGCCGCGCACCCATCATCGAGCCGAGGGTGGCGAAGGCGAAGACCATCAGCACGAAGTATTCGGCAGGCCCGAAGCCGGTGGCGAGGCCGGCCAGCACCGGTGCGAACAGGGCAAGGCCCGTGGCGCCGATCATGCCGCCGGTGAACGAGGCGAGGCCGCTCAGCATCAGCGCTTCGCCGGCCCGGCCCTGACGGGCCATGGGATAGCCGTCGAGCGCGGTCATCACCGCGCCGGCATCACCCGGCACGTTGAGCAGGATCGACGAGATCCGCCCGCCATACTCGGCGCCGCAATAGATCGCGGCAAGCAGGATCATGGTGCTTTCGGGCGGCAGGCCCATGGTATAGGCGATGGGCAGCAGCAGGGCGATGCCGTTGATCGGGCCGATCGCCGGCAGGGCGCCGATCATGGTGCCGAGGAAGCAGCCGATCAGGCCGATCAGAAGATTCTGGGCGCTGAGCGCGACCGAGAACCCTTCCCAGAGATAATCGAAGGACATGCGACGAACTCTCCCGTCAGCCGAAGACCGTGCCGGTCGGCAGATAGACCTCCAGCGCCGCGACGAACACGCTCCACCAGAGTGCCGCATGCAGCGCGCCGCCAAGGACGGCCCTCGGCCAGCCGGCGCCGAACACGCGGGCAACACCGGTGGTGAGGACGAAGATCGCGATCGGGAAGCCGAGCGGTTCCATCAGCAGCACCGCCGAGACCGCGAGCGCCGGGATGGCGAGGGTGCGGCCGAGCAGGGCCCCCCGGGGCAGATCCTCAGCCCCTTCAGGCCGGCGCGCGAATAGCAGCGCGAATACGGCGAGCGCGATCGCCAGCGCCACAGGGAAGACCCTTGGCCCCAGCGGATCCGACGCGAAGGCATAATCGATCCGGGCGCCGATGAGGCCATAGGCGATGGCGAAGAGAAAGAGGCAGGCAGCAGCGACCCTGCCAGTGGGCAGGTGACCGCGACCGTGACCGGCTGAACCGCTCATGGCGTCACATCCCCGCATCCGCGGCGATCTGCTTGAAGCGGGCGACGTCGTCACGGACCTTCTGTTCGAAATCGGCGCCCAGAAGCGTATAGGGATAGAGGCCGCGAGCGGTCCGCTCCGCCTCGAATTCCGGGGTCTTCGACAGGGCGGCGAACTGGTCGACCCACCAGCGATAATCGTCTTCGGATACGTCGTGGCCGATATAGTAACCGCGCCAGACCGGCCATTCGATATCGATGCCCTGCTCACGCGCGGTCGGCACCGCGGCCAGTTCGCCGGGCAGGCGTTCCGGTGCCATCACCGCCAGGATGCGGACCTTGCCGGCGGCATGGTGGCGCGCCATCTCGGCGGCATCGCCCGCGCCGATCGCGACATGGCCGCCTTCCAGCGCGGTGAGCACCGCGCCGCCGCCCTCAAGTGCCACATAGCGCATGTCGCGCGCCGGATGTCCGGCGGCCTTGGCCAGCATGACGCCCTTCATCCAGTCCTGCGAGCCCACCGCACCGCCGCCGGCGATCGGAAACTTGCCCGGCTCCGCCGCATAGGCGTCGATCAGCTCGGCCAGGGTCTGGTAGGGGCTTTCGGCGGCGACCACCAGCACGCCGTAATCGGCGCCAAGCGCCCCCACCCAGCGCACGGCGGTGTCGTCATAGCGGCCGAACTTGCCCTGGGCGAGCAGCAATGCCGAGCCCGACGAGGCGGCGGCGACCAGATTGGCATCGGTGGCGCGCTTGCCGATCACATGGTTATAGGCCACCGCGCCGACACCACCTTCCATATAGGTGACGATCATCGGCCTGGAGATCAGCTTCGCCTGGAGCATCGCATTGGCGATCAGCCGGCAGGTGAGGTCGAAACCGCCGCCGGGCTTGGCGCCGGCCAGACATTCCGGCCGGTCGGGTGCCGCCATGGCCGGCAGGGTGATGGTCGTGGCGGCGGTGGCAAGAGCGAGGCCAAGTGCCGGGAGCAGGGCAGAAATGGGGCGGCGCGGGGCGTTGCGGGGCATGGTCGGTTCTCCGATCATCCGGATGATGGCAAAGGAAATCCGTTTCTCTTCATGAAATACGAAGAGATGAGAGCATTGATCAGCGCCCGCATACCTGTCTATTGCAGGAATGCGGGTGATATCAGCCTGTATTTTTTTGAGAAACTATGTCTTTGCCGCAATGGGCATCATGGTATCCTCCCTTTTGTCTTGTGGTGGATCCGTCTTCGCGGATTGTCCTGCATGATGGCGGGTGAACCTGTCAGGAGTCTGTCTGACACCGGGGGTTTCCGTTCCTGGCCAATGGTTCTCGCGCGGGGGGATTTTGATGCGCATCCTGCTGGTGGAGGATACCCACGACGTCGGGGAAGCGATCTGCCGGCGGTTTCAGGCGATCGGCCATAGTGTCGACTGGGAGACCGACGGCACCGCGGCGGCCGAGATCCTGGACTTCACCGATTATGCTCTGGTGATTCTGGACGTGATGCTGCCGGGGCTCGACGGCTTCGAGATCCTGAAGCGTCTGCGCCGGGCGGGGAACAGCACACCGGTGCTGTTGCTCACCGCGCGTTCGGAGGTCGAGGACCGGGTCGGCGGGCTCGATCTCGGCGCCGACGACTATCTGGTGAAGCCCTTCGATTTCCGCGAACTCGAAGCCCGCGCCCGGGTGCTGATGCGCCGCACCGCCGGCGAGGCGACCAATCTGCTTGCCTGCGGCGACGTGATCATCGACCGCGCCGCCCGTCAGGTCCGGCTGGGGACGCGCGAGATTCCGCTCAAACGTCGGGAGATGACCCTGCTGGAACTGTTTGCGGCCCGGCCCGGGCGGGTCTTCGGCAAGGATGAACTGCTCGACCAGTTGTTTGGTTTCGGCGAGGGGACCAACCCCAACGCTATCGAGCTGTATGTCGGCCGGCTGCGCAAGAAGCTGGAGGGGGCAAAGGTGCGGATCGTCACCGTGCGTGGTGCCGGCTATCAGATGGTGACCGATGATCAGGTCTGAGCCCGCCCGGTTGTCGGCGGAGACCAGACCGTCGCTCGCCTCGCGGCTGATGCTGCGTATCGGGGCGCTGGTGGCGGCCGGGGCGGTGATCCTGGTGACCGCCGCCTGGTATTATGCCAGGGCGGCGGCCGACGATGCCTATGATCAATTGCTGGTCGGGGCGGTGCTGCAGATGACCGAGGGCCTGGCGGTGGAGGACGGGGAACTCACGGTGTCATTGCCGGTCTCGGCCTTTGAACTGCTCGGGCTGGCGGGGCAGGACCGGATCTTCTATCGGGTCATCGACCCGGCGGGCCGCACGCTCACCGGCTATGACGATCTGGCGCCGCCGTCGGAGGCGGGAGCTGTGGGCGACCGGCCGCTGGTCACCGACGGCCGGCATGGCGGCGAAGCGGTGCGCATGGCGGTGGCGTCGCGCCGGTTGACGGACCCCGCGATCAGCGGCACCGCCCGGGTGGTGGTGGCCCAGACCGAACGGGCGCGCCGGGATCTTGCCCGCGAACTCACGCTGCGGGTGGTCGGGCTGGTGGCGGTGATGGCGGCGGTCGCGGTGACGGGAACCATGCTCGCCATCCGCTATGCGCTGCGCCCGGTCCGGGGCATGGGCGAGGCTTTGGGGCGGCGCGATCCTCACGACCTGACGCCGCTGTCGACCGATGTTCCGCGCGAACTTGGCCCCTTCGTGGGCTCGATCAATCATTTCATGGGCCGGCTTGATCAGCGGGTGGGCGGGCTGCAGCGCTTCATCGCCGATGCCGCCCACCAGATCCGCACCCCGCTGACCGCGCTCTCGGCCCAGATCGATCTGTTGGAGCCCGCCGTTTCGGGCGATGAGGGGTTGCGGCATCTGACGCGGGTGCAGGACCGGCTGCGGGAACTGGCCCGGCTGACCAATCAGTTGCTGAGCCATGCCATGGTCATTCACCGGGCCGATGTGGTGCAGCTGAAGGCCGTGGATCTGGTCGACGTCACCCGTCGTGCCTTCCGTTCGGCGATCCCGATCACCATCGACCACGACACGCTGGTCTCGTTCGATGCGCCGCCCCGGCCGGTTATGGTTCTGGGCGATCCGGTCAGCCTGCGCGAGGCGGTGGCCAATTGCATCGACAATGCGCTGACCCATGGCGTGATGTCGCGGCTGGAGGTGCGGGTGGTGGTGCGGGACGGCCGGGCCGCGATCGAGGTCGAGGATGATGGCCCCGGCATTCCGGCCGAGGACTGGCCGCACATGCTGCAGCGCTTCGCCACCACCCGCGCGGGCGATGGCGGCACCGGCCTGGGCTTCGCCATCGCCGCCGAGGTGATGGCCGCCCATGGCGGGGAACTCGGCTTCCGGGTGGTCGAACAGGGTGGTTTCGTGGTGATCGCCACCATGCCGCTGGCACCGGCGACGGGAGGCGGGGGATGATCCGCCGGGCGCTGGCGACGGCGCTGTTCGCGGCCGCTCTGGCTTATGCCGCCCCGACGGTGGCCCGCGAAGGCGAGACCGTGGTCTTCGCGGCACCGGCCGTCGAGACCGATCGGCTGGCCATCCATGCCGCGACCGATGTCGCGGCAATGGCGCCGTTGATCCGCGATTTCCAGACCCGCAATCCCAGCGTCACGGTCGACTATGTCGAATATGTCAGCAACGATCTTCAGGCGGCCGCGATCTCGGCCTGTGCGGCGCGCAAGGCGCCGGGCGATCTGCTGATCTCGCCCTCGGTCGATCAACTGCTCAAGCTTGCCAATGACGGCTGTGCGCTTGCCCATCTGTCGCCCGAGACCGAAACGGTGCCGGACTGGGCCAACTGGCGCAACGAAGTCTTCGGCTTCTCGATCGAGCCGGCGGTGTTCGTCTACAACGCCCGGCTGGTGCCCGAGGCCGAGGCGCCGCATACCCATGTCGAACTGGCCGACCTGCTGCGCCGGCAGATCGACCGCTATGCCGGTCGGGTCGGCACCTATGACATCCGGGTCTCGGGCATCGGCTATCTGTTCGCCTTCAACGATGCCCGCCAGACCACCACGATCTTCGGCCGGCTGCTGGAGAGCCTGGGCCGTGCCGCCGTCGTGGTGCGCTGCTGCACGTCGGATGTCGTGGCCGAGGTGGCGGCGGGCCGGCTGCTGATCGGCTATAACATGCTGGGCTCATATGCCTATGCCGCGGCGCGTACCGATCCGGCGCTCCGGGTCGTGGTGCCTGCGGATTACGCGTTGGTGCTGGCCCGCGGCGCGCTGATCCCCACCCATGGCGCCAGGCCCGACCTTGCCCGGCGCTTCCTCGACTATCTGCTCTCCGCCCGCGGCCAGCAGGTGGTGCGGGACGAAGCGTTCTTCTTCTCGGAAGACGGGCCGATGCCGGCGGGCGTCGCCGGGCCGCGCGCGCTCGACGAGGGTGGCATCGCGCGGCCGATCCGGATCGGCCCTGCACTGCTGGCGGTTCAGGATGCCGCCCAGCGTCGCCGCTTCATCCGCGACTGGAGCCGGTCGATGGTGGATATGGGGGTGCCGCCCACGCCATGACGCGGACCGTGCCCACCCGGTCCGGATCAACCCCGCATGGCCGCCGCGATCAGGCCGGCTTGCGGGCGGCGATCAGATAGTTGATGCCCAGCGACCCGCCGGTGTGCCAGCGGCCGGTGGCGAGGTCGCGGTTCAGCCCCACCGCCTGGAACGGGCGGAGGCCGGCATCGCGCAGGCCCCGGGCGAGTTCCGATGGCTTCAGAAACTTGCGCCAGTCATGGGTGCCGCGCGGCACCCAGCGCAGCAGGTATTCCGCGCCGATGATGGCCCCCAGAAAGCTGGCTGGCGTGCGGTTGAGCGTGGAGGCGATCAGCACCCCGCCGGGCTTGAGCAGCCGGGCGGCGCTGTCGAGGAACAGCGCCGGGTCGGCGACATGTTCGACGATCTCCAGCGTCAGGACGGCGTCGAAGGCGGCGGTCTCGCCCGCCGCCACCAGATCTTCCGCCGCCTCTGCGCGATAGCGGATGTCGAGGCCGGCATCGCGGGCATGGGCCGCCGCCACCGCGATGTTGCGCGCGCCGGCATCCAGCCCGGTCATGCGGGCGCCCAGACGGGCCAGCGGTTCGCAGACCAGCCCGCCGCCGCAGCCGATATCGATGATGTCGAGCCCGGAAAGCGGCCGGTCGGCCAGAGGGTCGCGGCCGGCATGGCCGCAGATCGTGTCGCGGATATAGCCGATGCGGGCCGGATTCAGGGCATGCAGCGGCGCGAACGGCCCCGCCGGATCCCACCATTCCTCGGCAATTCGGGTGAAATTGTCGATTTCGCGGGCATCGACGGTTCCGGATGCGGCAGCATGGGGTCCGGCGGCAGGGCTCATGGGGATTTGCGTCCTTCGGGCTGATCTCCGGTGCGCATCCTTGCACGGTCCGGCAGGTGAGAGTATGAATATGCGCCCCGCGAGCGACAAGGGCTTGACGGCAGCATCAATTGCGTAAACGGCCAGTAAAATCGACCCGGGTCGCCTGCCACAGTGGCGCGCAGGCCAGGTCGAGACGACGGAGCGGACCCAGACATGGCGCGCATCGTGATGAAGTTCGGCGGCACATCTGTCGGCGACATCGAACGGATCAAGACCGTCGCCAGGCGGGTCAAAACCGAGGTGGAGGCAGGCAACGAGGTGGCCGTGGTGGTCTCGGCGATGTCGGGCACCACAAATCAACTGGTCGCCTGGTGTCGCGAGGCGGATCTTGTGCACGACGCCCGTGAATACGACACGGTCGTCGCCTCGGGGGAACAGGTGACCGTGGGCCTGCTCGCGATCGCGCTGCAGGCGATCGGCGTGCCCGCCCGGTCGTGGCTGGGCTGGCAGATCCCGTTCCGCACCGATGATGCCCATGGCCGCGCCCGGATCGAGGGCATCGAGGGGGCCGAATTGCTGACCCGCATGGCGCGCGGCGAGGTGCCGGTGGTGGCCGGGTTCCAGGGCGTGTCGCCCACCGGCCGGATCACCACCCTTGGCCGTGGCGGGTCCGATACCTCGGCCGTGGCCCTGGCCGCGGCACTGCATGCCGACCGCTGCGACATCTATACCGATGTCGACGGCGTCTATACCACCGACCCGCGCATCGTTGCGAAGGCGCGGAAGCTTGATAAGATCACGTTCGAGGAAATGCTTGAGATGGCATCTCTCGGAGCGAAGGTTCTGCAGACCCGCTCGGTCGAGATGGCGATGAAGCATGGTGTACGCGTACAGGTTCGCTCCACCTTCTCGGACGCGCCCGGCACCCTGGTCGTTGACGAGGACGAGATCATGGAACAGAAGCTGGTGAGTGGCATCGCGTACAGCCGCGACGAGGCCAAGATCACCCTGGTGCGCGTGCCCGACCATCCGGGAATTGCCGCCCATGTGTTCGGGCCACTTGCCCGGGCCGGCGTTAATGTCGACATGATCGTGCAGAACGTGTCGGAAGACGGCCGTGCCACCGACCTGACCTTCACGGTCGGCAAGGCGGATATGGAACGGGCGCTGGCCGTGCTGGATGGCGCCCGCGCCCAGATCGGCTGCGAGCGGGTCGACGCCGATCCGAACGTCGCCAAGGTTTCGGCGATCGGCGTCGGCATGCGCAGCCATGCCGGCATCGCCTCTCAGATGTTCGATGCGCTGGCGCGCAAGGGCATCAACATCATGGTGATCTCGACATCCGAGATCAAAATCAGCGTGCTGGTGGCCGAGGAATATACCGAGCTGGCGGTGCGCGCCCTGCATGCGGAGTATGGCCTGGATGCCGCTTGACCGGCCGACCGCGCGTTCCGGCGCGGAAAACCCCGATGCGGGGAACACGGGCGCTGTGTGGCTGGACCACATGTGGCGCCGGGGCACGGCCCTGCTCGGAACCCGCTATGCGATTCTGGGCGGCGCCATGTCATGGGTGTCGGAACGCCATCTGGTGTCGGCCATCTCGAATGCCGGCGGTTTCGGTGTCATCGCCTGCGGGTCGATGGGGCCGGATCTGCTGCGCGCCGAGATCCGTGGCACCCGGGCGCTGACCGCCAAACCCTTCGGCGTGAACCTGATCACCATGCATCCGGAACTGGATGCGCTGATCCGGGTCTGCGCCGAGGAAGAGGTCGGCCATGTGGTGCTGGCGGGCGGTCTGCCGCCGACGCCGGCGATCCAGGCGGTGAAGGCATCCGGCGCCAAGGTGCTGTGCTTTGCGCCGGCGCTGGCGCTGGCGCGCAAGCTGGTGCGCATGGGCATCGACGGGCTGGTGATCGAGGGCGCCGAGGCCGGCGGCCATATCGGCCCGGTGTCGCTGAATGTGCTGATGCAGGAGATTCTGCCCGAGATTTCCGAGGTGCCGGTGTTCGTGGCCGGCGGCATCGGTCGGGGCGAGGCGATCGCGGCGTTCCTGGACATGGGCGCCGCTGGTGTCCAGATCGGCACCCGCTTCGTCTGCGCCACCGAGTCCATCGCGCATGAGAATTTCAAGAAGGCGTTCATCCGCGCCGCGGCCCGCGACGCTCAGCCGACGACCCAGGTCGACCCGACCTTCCCGGTCATCCCCGTGCGTGCGCTGGGCAATGCCGGCACCCGGCGGTTCGTCGAGCATCAGCACGATGTCATCCGCCGCTATCGTGCGGGTGAGCTGGACATGAAGGCCGCTCAACTGGATATCGAGCATTTCTGGGCCGGCGCGCTCAGGCGTGCGGTCATCGATGGCGACGTCGAGAACGGCTCGCTGATGGCGGGCCAAAGCGTCGGCATGGTCCGCAAGGTCCAGCCGGTGGCCGAGATTGTCGAGGAACTGGTCAGCGAGGCGGCGGCCCGCTTCGCCAGCCTGCGTGGCGACCGGCTGCCGCCTGAGGCCGAAGACCGGCTGCCGCCTGAGGCCGAAGACCGGCTGCCGCCAGAGGCTGGCGAGGCGACGCAATCCAAGGACGGCCAGTCCGCCCCTCAGGGCGAAACATGAGCGTCGGGGCGCAGGCCATTCCGGGACCGCGCCGCCTTCTCAGGCGGTTGCGCGACGTCATGGCCGCGCCCGGCACCGCGCAATCGCGCCTCAATCAGGTCGTGCTGGTCATCGCCGCCGATATGGTGGCCGAGGTCTGCTCGATCTATGTCCGGCGCGCGGGCGACGTGCTGGAACTGTTCGCCACCGAAGGTCTGAACCCCGAAGCGGTCCACAAGACCCGGCTCAGAGTGGGCGAGGGTCTGGTCGGTCATGTCGCCGCCCAGGCGACCGCCCTGTCGCTGTCGGACGCCCAGTCGCATCCCGATTTCGCCTATCGCCCGGAAACCGGCGAAGAGGTCTACCACTCGCTGATGGGCGTGCCGATCCTGCGGTCGGGGCGGGTGGTGGGTGTGCTGGTGGTGCAGAACCGCACACGGCGCAATTACACCGAAGAGGAACTGGAAGCGCTCCAGACCGTCGCCATGGTGCTGGCCGAGTTGATCGGCGCCGGCGATCTGGTCAATCCGTCGGAATTCTATGAGGCCGAAGGCAACGCCACCCTGCCGCAGCGCGCCGAGGGTGTGCGGCTGGCCGATGGCGTGGCCATGGGCGTCGCGGTGCTGCACCGTCAGGCGATCGAGATCCGCCAACTGGTGGCCGAAGACCCCGAGGTGGAGGCGCGGCGCCTGTCGGACGCGCTGGACCTGTTGCGGGCCCAGGTCGACCGCATGCTGGCCCGGCCCGACATCGCAAGCGGCGGCGAGCATCGCGAGGTGCTGGAAACCTATCGGATGTTCGCCCATGACCGGGGCTGGATTTCGAAGATCAACGATGCGATCCGCAACGGCCTGACCGCGGAAGCCTCGGTCAAGCGGGTGCTGGACGATATGCGCGTCCGGCTGAACGCGGCGAGCGACCCTTATCTGCGCGAACGCGTGCTGGATCTTGAGGATCTGGCCGGGCGGCTGCTCGGCCTGCTGACCGGCGGCCCTGAACCCGCCGCGCGGGAACTGCCCGATGACATGGTGGTGATCGCCCGTGCCATGGGCCCGGCGGAGCTGCTGGATTACGACCGCACGAAGCTGCGGGCGCTGGTGCTGGAGGAAGGCTCGGCCACGGCCCATGTGGCGATCGTGGCCCGCGCGCTCGACATCCCGGTTCTGGGGCGGGTCGATGGCGCGCTGGCCAAGATCGCGGCCGGCGACCCGGTGATCGTGGATGCCGACAACAATCAGTTGATCATCCGCCCGGGCGAGGATGTGGTCGAGGCGGTGCAACTGACCCTGGCCGCCCGCGCCGAGCGCAAGGCGGCCTTCGCGGCCTTGCGTCACATGCCGTCGATCACCCGCGATGATGTGCGGGTGAACCTGCTGATGAATGCCGGCCTGCTGGCCGACATGACCATGCTGGGCGAAAGCGGCGCCGAGGGCATCGGGCTCTATCGGACCGAGCTGTTCTTCATGGTCCGCTCGCAGATCCCCGATGTCGAGGCCCAGGCCGACCTCTATGCCCGCGTGCTCGACCAGTCGAGCGAGCGGCCAGTGTATTTCCGGACCCTCGACGTCGGGTCCGATAAGCAACTGCCCTATTTCAACCACCGTCCGGAAGAGAATCCGGCGATGGGCTGGCGGTCGCTGCGCCTGACGCTGGACCGGCCGGTGATGCTGCGCCGGCAGGTGCGGGCGCTGCTGATGGCCAGCGCCGGCCGGCAGTTGAACATCATGTTCCCGATGGTGGCCGAGGTTGCGGAATTCGATGCCGCCCGCAAGCTGGTGAACATGGAGGTGGCGCGGGCGCGCCGCCTGCGTCAGCGGCTGCCCTCGCAGGTGCGGGTCGGCACCATGCTGGAGGTGCCGGCACTGGCCTGGCAGTTGCCGGCGCTGCTCGACCGGGTGGATTTCGTCTCGGTGGGGTCGAACGACCTGTTGCAGTTCCTGTTCGCCTGCGACCGGGGCAATCCGGAGCTGTCGGACCGCTATGACCTGCTGTCGCCGGCGGTTCTGGCTTTCCTCAGCCATCTGGTCGACGCCTGTGCCCGGGCCGATGTGGAACTGTCGCTGTGCGGCGAAATGGCCAGCCGGCCGCTGGAGGCCATGGCGCTGATCGGCCTCGGCTTTCGGCGCATGTCGATGCCGGCCGGTGCCATCGGGCCGGTGAAGGCCATGGTGCGCAGCCTTGATCGCGGGCAGTTGAGCAGCTATATGCGCAGTCTGCTGAACGTGCCGGACCATTCGGTACGCGACCGCCTGCTGGCCTATGCGCATGATCATGGCATCGCCATCTGAGCGGCCCGGTGCGGAACGTCATGGCCGCGGCATGCGGCTGCGCCGGATTGCCGGGCCGGGCACAGTCCAGTCTGGGTTAAGCCATGGGCGAGACTGGCGGATTTCGCAGCCCAGCCCCCGGCTGCTGCGGGCTTGCGCTTGGCCCGGACCAAGAGTACGGTCGACGTCATTCGGCACCGCACAACGGCGACCGCGTTCGTATCGCATCCATGACGTCCGTATCGGACCGTAAAACGGCCGGTTCCGGTGGGATGCTGCAGCGCAGCTTTGCGCAATCCGAAGATGCGCAATCCGATGACCGGCTGCCTGTGGCCGGTTCGATGCCGGCCGGTCCGCCGGCTCGTCATGCCTGCCGGTCCGTGAACCAGGCCTCCGCCTGTTTGCGGCCAGATGTTTTCTGCCTCTTGCGACCGGAGCGATCGATCCCCGATGGCGCGCCCGACTTCGAACAGCCGCCTGCAACTTTATGATGTCAATGCCGGTGAAACCGGCGGTTCTGCCGGTGGCCCCTCCGGGGGGTCGTCCGGCGGCGACTATGCCGGTGTGGGCGCGCTGCTGAAGCGCGAACGTCTGCGCCAGGGCCATGACATTGCCCAGGTCGCCGACCAGCTCCGCATTCGGCAGGTGTATCTGGACGCGCTGGAAGAGGGGCATTATGCCCAGCTGCCGGCGCCCGCCTATGTGATGGGCTTCCTGCGGTCGTATGGTGGCTTTCTGGGGCTGGATGTGCCGGAGCTGCTGCGGCGCTACAAGTCCGAAGGCCAGCACGTGCCGGCCACCAACAGGCTCGATTTCCCGACGCCGGCCGAGGAAGGCCAGATGCCGCGCTTCACGGTGATCGTGGTGGCGCTGGTGCTGGCGGTGATCGCCTATGGCGGCTGGCGATATTTCGGCGAGACACCGAACCAACTGGCCGACAGCGTGGCCGAAGTGCCGGCCTATCTGTTGCAGTCGGGGGGTGAAGGCAGCGATGCGGCCCAGGTCGGCGCCGGCAGCCAGGCCGGCAGCGTGACGGAAAGCGACGACCGCACCGCCGCCGAAAGCACGCGTGAGCTGGCCCCCGATACCGGAGAGACCACCGCCACGCCGCCGGCCGTCACCTCCGCGCCCACCACCTCTGCGCCGACCACATCGCCTGCCCCGGCCACATCGCCCGCACCGGCTACGTCAGCAGCACCGGCTACGTCAGCAGCACCGGCTACGTCAGCAGCACCGGCTACGTCAGCAGCACCGGCCACCTCGGCGTCGCCATCGACATCGGGCAGCCAGCCTGCGGCCCCGTCGGCGCAGACCCCGGCCAATCAGACCCCGGCCAATCAGGCGCCAGCCCCTCAGGCCCCGGCAGCGGGTGCTCAGCCGATCCCATCGGCGCCCCAGGCTCCGGCCGGTGGCAGCGGCATCCGCATCGCCGCCAATGCCGACAGCTGGCTGCAGATTCGCGGCCCCGGCGGCAATACGGTGTTCAGCCGCATTCTGAAGGCGGGTGAAACCTATGATGTGCCGCCTGAAGCGGTGGGTGGCAGCATGATCACCGGCAATGCCGGTGGCATCGTGGTCGTGCTCGACGGACAGGGATTGCCGGCGCTTGGCGGCCCCGGCGTCGTCCGTCGCGGGATCGTGCTGGAGCGCGAGGCGCTGCGCGCACTGGGCGGCTGAGCCGCCTGCGGTCTCCACATGCCCTTGCCGACGGTGCCGGCGGCTGCTAAGTCCTGTCCGTGCAGCCCATCCTGTCCGCCCATTCCGGCGACCCGTCACCCCCGGCGGGTCACGTTCAGCGACGGAAGCGACCATGACCGTCAGAGCCTATCGCCATATCGAACGGCGGCTCAGCCGCAAGATCCGCGTGGGATCGGTCGAGGTCGGCGGTGATGCGCCGATTTCGGTGCAGACCATGACCAACACCCAGACCCCCGACATCGCCGGCACGCTGGACCAGATCCGCCGCGCGGCCGAGGCTGGGGTCGATATCGTGCGGGTGTCGTGCCCGGACGAGGACTCGACCGCGGCGTTGCGCCAGATCGTGCGTGAAAGCCCGGTGCCGATCGTGGCCGATATCCATTTCCATTATCGCCGCGCCATCGAGGCCGCCGAAGCGGGGGCCGCCTGTCTGCGGATCAACCCGGGCAATATCGGCGCCGCATCGCGTGTGCGCGAGGTGGTGAAGGCGGCCAGGGATCACGGCTGTTCGATCCGCATCGGCGTGAATGCCGGCAGCCTGGAGCGCGACTTGCTGGAGCGCTTCGGCGAGCCCTGCCCCGAGGCGATGGTGGAAAGCGCGCTGAACCATATCCGGATCCTGGAAGACAACGACTTTTTCGAGACCAAGATCAGCGTCAAGGCGTCGGATGTGTTCCTGGCCGTCGCCGCCTATCAGGGGCTGGCGGAAGCCTGCGACTATCCGCTGCATCTGGGCATCACCGAGGCGGGTGGCCTGCGCGCCGGCACGGTGAAATCGGCCGTGGGCCTTGGCATGCTGCTCTGGGCCGGGATCGGCGACACGGTGCGGGTGTCGCTGTCGGCCGATCCGGTGGAAGAGGTCAAGGTCGGCTATGACATCCTGAAGAGCCTGGGCCTGCGCCGGCGCGGCGTGACCATCGTCTCCTGCCCATCCTGTGCCCGGCAGCGCTTTCAGGTGATCGACACCGTGACGCGACTGGAAGACCGGCTGTCGCATATCACCGTGCCGATTTCGCTGTCGGTGATCGGTTGCGTGGTCAACGGCCCCGGCGAGGCGCGCGAAACCGAGATCGGTGTCACCGGCGGTGGCGGCCATCATCTGGTCTATATCAACGGCAGCCCCGACCATAAGGTCGATGACGACCGGCTGGTCGACCATATCGTCGAACTGGTCGAGGCGCGGGCCGCCGCGATCGCCGCCGGCGACACGACCATGACCACGCTGAAGCGCACGGTTGCGGCCGGGAGCTGAACCGCCCCGCTCAACCTTGCCTGCCTCGGCATGCCCCCTGATCCGAGACCACGCCTTACGGAGACCAAAGCCTTGGCCAAGTTGCAGTCGGTGCGCGGCACCCACGACATCCTGCCCGACGAGATGCCGCGCTATCGCAATGTCTTCGACGCGGTTGCCGAGGTCGGCACCACCTATGGCTATGGCGAGATCGCGACCCCGATCTTCGAATTCACCGAGGTCTTCAAGCGCACGCTGGGCGACACCTCCGACGTGGTGTCGAAGGAGATGTACACCTTCAACGACCGTGGCGGCGAGGGGCTGACCCTGCGGCCTGAAGGCACGGCCGGTGTGGCTCGCGCGGTGATGTCGGCGGGTCTGCTGCAATCGGTGCCGCTGAAATACTTCTATCGCGGCCCGATGTTCCGTTATGAGCGGCCGCAGAAGGGCCGGATGCGCCAGTTTCACCAGATCGGCGTGGAACTGCTGGGCGTGGCGGAACCCGCCGGCGATATCGAGGTGATCACCCTGGGCGCCGATCTGCTCGACCGGCTGGGGGTGATGGGCGACACGGTGCTGGAGATCAACACCATCGGCGACATGGACAGCCGCAACGCCTATCGCACGGCTCTGGTCGCCTATCTGGAAGCCCATATCGACCAGCTCTCCGACGACAGCCGCGAGCGCCTGCACCGCAACCCGTTGCGGGTCTTGGACAGCAAGGATGCCGGCGACCGGGCGGTGGTGGCCGATGCACCGCGCTTCGACGATTATCTCACCCCCCATGCCGCCGATTTCTTCGCGACCGTTCTGGCGGGCCTCGACCGGCTGGGCATCGGCTATCGCCGCAACCCGTTCCTGGTGCGCGGGCTTGATTACTATTGCCACACCACCTTCGAATTCGTGACCGAGCGGCTTGGATCGCAGGGCACCGTGCTGGCCGGCGGCCGCTATGACGGTCTGATGGGCCAGATGGGCGGCGCCGAGACCCCCGGTGTCGGCTGGGCGGCCGGTGTCGAGCGGCTGTCGATGCTGGCCGAGCCGCGCGCGGTGGCGCCGCGTCCGGTGGCGCTGGTGCCGCTGGGCGGTGCCGCCGAGGCCGAGGCGCTGGTTCTGGCCCGCAGTCTGCGGCGCGCGGGCGTGGTGGTCGATCTGGGTTATGGCGGCAATCTGAAGAAGCGGATGAAGCGGGCCGACAAGATCGGTGCCGCGCGGGCGGTGATCTTCGGTGATGACGAACTGGCCCGCGGTGTCGCCCAGGTGAAGGATCTGGACGAGGGCGGCCAGACCGAGGTGGCGCTGGCCGATCTGGTCGACCGGCTGGCCGTGCAGCACGGATGAGCATCGACGCCAAACTCGATCAGGTGTTGCGCCGGCACGAGGAACTGGCGGCGCGGCTGGCTGATCCGGCTCTGGCGGGATCGGCTGATTTCGTGCGGCTGAGCCGCGAGTTCGCCGGCCTGGACGAGCTGGCCGGCGCCGTCCGCCGCCGCCGGATCCTGACCCGCGAGTTGGAGGATGCCCGCCGGCTGGCGCGGGAGGCCGGCCAGGACGCCGAGATGCGGGCGCTGGCCGAAGACGAGATCGCGGCGCTGGCCAGTGAGGCGGCCGCCCTGGACCGCGCCGTGCGGCTGATGCTGCTGCCGCGCGACGAGGCCGACGACCGCAGCGCCATTCTGGAAATCCGCGCCGGCACCGGCGGCGACGAGGCGGCGCTGTTCGCCGCCGATCTGTACCGCATGTATCAACGCTTCGCTCAGGAGATGGGCTGGCGGATGACCCTGATGCAGGCCAGCGACAGTGATCTTGGCGGCTTCCGCGAGGTCGTGGCGGAGATCGAGGGCGCCGGCGTCTATGGCCGGATGAAATTCGAAAGCGGCGTGCACCGGGTGCAGCGGGTGCCGGAAACCGAGGCGCAGGGCCGGATCCATACCTCGGCCGCGACCGTGGCGGTTCTGCCCGAGGCGGAAGAGGTCGATGTCGCCATCGATACCGGCGACCTGAAGATCGATGTCTTCCGGGCCAGCGGCGCCGGCGGCCAGCATGTCAACACCACCGACAGCGCCGTGCGCATCACCCATGTGCCGACCGGGCTGGTGGTGGTGCAGCAGGATGAACGGTCGCAGCACAAGAACCGCGCCAAGGCCCTGAAGATCCTGCGTGCGCGGCTGTTCGAGCAGGCCCGCGACCAGGCGTCGGAAGCTCGTGCCGCCGAGCGTCGCGGCCTGGTCGGCTCCGGCGACCGGTCGGAACGGATCCGCACTTATAATTTCCCGCAGAACCGGGTGACAGACCACCGGATCGGCCTGACCCTGTACAAGTTGGACAAGGTGATCGCCGGCGAGGCGGTGGGCGAGTTGATCGAGGCGCTGATCACCGAGGATCAGGCGGCACGGCTGGCGATGCTTGATGACGAGGCCGCCGCATGACCACCGGCGACGGTGACGCGCGCGGCATAGCCCGCACTGCGGATAGCTTGCGTTGCCGGTTGACGATGGCCCTGCGGCCGGTGGCCGGAGATGATGCCGGGCTTGAGGCACGGATGATCACCGAGGCCGCAACCGGGCTCGACCGGGCGGCCCTCCGGTTGCAGGGCGCCACGGCGGTGCGGCCGGCGCAACTGATGGTCGCGGAGACGATGCTGGCCCGCCGGCTGGCGCGCGAACCGTTGTCGCAGATCCTGGGCAGCCGGGGGTTCTGGACGCTCGACATCGACGTCACCGCCGATGTGCTCACCCCCCGTCCCGACACCGAGACCCTGATCGACGCGATGCTGGACTTCGTCGATGCCGACGGTCGCGGACACGGCTATCCGTGGCGGGTGCTGGATCTGGGCACCGGATCGGGTTGCCTGCCGGCGGCGCTGCTGTCGGAACTGCCTGAGGCGCGGGCGATCGCCATCGACCGTTCCCCCGCCGCCGCCCGTATCGCCCGCCGCAATCTGGACCGCATCGCCCCCGGGCGGGCGCTGGTGGTGGTGTCGGATTGGGCATCCTGTCTGGCGGCGACGGGATGTGAGGCCGGCGCATTCGACTTGATCCTGTCCAATCCGCCTTATATACCTAGCGGAGAAATCCGGACCCTTGATCCGGAGGTTGCGCGGCACGAGCCGCATCTTGCGCTGGATGGCGGAGATGACGGGCTCGCGGCATACAGGGTGCTGGCACCCGGGATTGCCCGTCTGCTGCGCCCCGATGGGTTCGCATGCATCGAGATCGGATTGGGACAGGCGCTGGATGTGGAGCGCCTTCTGGCCGATCAGGGACTGATGACTTCTGTACGGAACGATCTTGGCCATATCGCGCGCTGCGTTACGGCGCGGCATGCTATGAGCCCGGCGGCCTGAACGGCTCTGTGGGATCTGAACGGCTCTGTGTGACCCGAGCGGCCCCGCGGCCGGATTCGACCCTGGTGATACCTGCCCGTGATCGCCTGGTGCCTCGCGGACCCATGGTCGAATGCGCACTGTATCGTGCTGGCCGCTTCTGGACATGATTTCAGACCGGACCCCGCCAAAGCCTGGCGCGGACGTCACCGAACTGCCGGCTTGCCCGGCCTTGAACACTGCCGGCATGACCGGCCTTGAACAGATAGGACGGCTTGGACTGACATGAGGAACGGCCCGAATTCCAAGCGGACACGCATGGGGCGCCAGCAGAGTGGCGGTGGCAGTGGTGGCAGCGGACGTCCGCGGCCGCAACAGCCGGTCAATCGCAACCGGATATTCGAAAGCAACGGCCCGGCCGGCAAGTTCAAGGGCAATCTGTCTCAGATCATCGACCGTTATCTGGCGGCGGCGCGCGATGCCTCGTCGTCGGGTGACCGGGTGCTGGCAGAGAGCTTCCTGCAGCATGCCGAACACTATCTGCGCCTGCTGAATGGCACCCAGGATGCCGATCGGGTTCCCGAGACCCGTCCGGTCCCCGACCGGTTCAGCCGCGGCGGGCCTGATGGCGAGTCCGATGACGACGACAATGATGGCGACCAGGGCGACGGCGACGACGATGCCGGCGACCGGGGCCCGGATCGTGGCGGCGACCGCTTCGATCGCGGTGATCGCAACGGCCGCTTCGATCGCGGCGACCGTCCGGAGCGGGGCGAGCGTTTCGACCGTGGCGAGCGTACCGACCGTGGCGATCGCTTCGAGCGTGCCGATCGCGGTGAGCGCGTGGACCGGGGTGACCGGCCCGATCGTGGTGACCGGCCCGAGCGCGTCGACCGGCCCGAGCGCGTCGACCGGCCCGAGCGCGTCGACCGGCCCGAGCGCGTCGACCGAACCGAGCGCGTCGACCGATCCGAGCGCGTTGAGCGCGGCGACCGGCCTGAACGTGTCGACCGGCCCGATCGCAGTGAACGACCTGATCGCACTGAACGACCCGACCGCACTGAACGACCCGACCGCACTGAACGACCCGAGCGTGCCGAACGGGCGGATCGTCCCGAGCGTGGCGATCGTCCCGATCGCATCGAGCGGGGCGACGACGACCGCGGTGGCCGCCGGCGGCGTGGACGCCGGGGCAATCGCGGCGAAGGTCGTGACGAGCGCGAGGGCGGTGAGGTCGCGGCCCGGCCCGACACCGGCGGCGATCTGTTCACCGGCGATGCGCCACGGGTTGAGCGGCGGCCTGCTGGCGACATGATCGACCCGGCCCCGGCGCCTGTTCCGACCCAGCCCGCGGCGCCGGCACCGGTTCCCACACCGGCCCCCGCACCGGCTCCGACGCCCGCACCGGCTCCGGCCCCCGCACCGGCTCCCACGCCCGCACCGGCCCCGGCTCCGACGCCTGCCGCCGCCCCGGCCCCGGCGGAAGCTGCGCCGGCGGAACCGCCGGTACGGACCCGGGCGCCACGCCGCAGCGCTGCCGCTGTGGCGGCCGAGGGTGAGGGTGAGGCCGTAGTGCCCAAGCCCCGCGCGACCCGTCGTCGCCGTACCGCAGCCGAGATCGCTGAAGCCGCCGCGTCGGCGGAAGCGGCACCGGCGGCCGAGGGCGGTGAGGACAAGCCCGCGCCGCGCAAGCGCGTGACGCGCGCCCGGCGGACCAAGGCCGATGATGCCGCCGATGGCGGTGACGCGTGACCGGCTGAAGGCCTGATGCCGGCCCTGCCGGCCCGACGACGAACGGCGCCATCGGATATCCGGTGGCGCCGTTTTTTTGGCATGGGGTCTGTGGGCGGGCGCGGGATGCTGATCAGTCGATGGTCACCGCCATGCCGCGGCTGATCTCCCCGCCCTCGATCACCACCGTGAACACGCCGAATTCCTTATGGCCATAGTGATCGGTCAGCGCCTGGACGATCTTCAGATCGCGCCGGTCGGTGCCGGGATGAATTTCGGTGGCGGCGCAGCGGATGACCTGAGCCACGACCTCCAGCACCGTATCGCCGATCCGCAACCGCCGGCCGATCAGGTCGCGCTCCATCCAGGCGGTGCCCAGATCGACCAGAAGGTTGTTGCGGAAGCGCAGCGGATCGACCTCCGGCAGGTCCATGTCACGGGCAAGTCTGCGGGCGCTGGCCAGATTGCTGACCGAGATCATCTGGCGCTGCTTGTCGGTCAAGGCGCTCTCGGCCATCCGCACCAGCATCGGCGCCTTGGCGGGCGCCAGCCCCAGATGGCGTGCCACCAGCTGGCCGGCGCGGATCGCGAAATCCGGATCGGTGCCCTGGCCGGCCATGGCCTCGCCATCGGGCAGGGTGATGGCCAGCCGGTCGGCGGCCTCGTCATAGCGGCAGCCGATCGACCCCATGCGCGCCTCTGTGACCATCACATGAAAGGCGGCCTTCGGGCGCCATTCCGGCTGGAACGGATTGGGCTGGGTGCCGATTTTGGCAAAGGCGAAGCGGCGATCCGCCGGCAGCGCGGCACCAGGCGTCAGCCTGCAGGTCTCAAGCCGGTCGACCGACAGGCTCTTGACCGGAAAGCGGTTGATATCGATCAAGGCACCATCGGCCATGGATCGGTTCTCCTGATATGGGGCAGGGGCTCCGGTCGTGCGGCTGCGCCGGCAGGACAACGGTGTGCGGGCGTGCACCCAGCCATCATACCGATGGCGGCGGATCGATCGAGACGATCTTGCACGACTGTTGCCGGTTCACCACATTGACCGTGGGTCGGGGATAGCCGGCCCACCGGCCGCCGTTGCCGCATCATGCGGGGCGCGCGATGGCCGGTTTGTCGGTCGGCCAGCCGTTGCCAGAAGGGCGCGGCCCGGGCGCTGTTGGCAGCGGCGGGCCAAGCCTCCGGGATGGTGGTGCCTTTCCATCGGACGATCGCCACGAGGACGTCGAGGCCATGAATATCGAGAGCTATACCGACCGCGCGAAGGGCTTCCTTCAGGCTGCCCAGCAGCTGGCCCAAGCGCGCGGGCATCAACAGTTCACGCCGCAGCATCTGCTGAAGGTGCTGGTTGATGACGAGCAGGGCATGGGGCTGGGTCTGGTGCAGGCGGCGGGCGGTGACCCGGCGCGGCTGCGCGAAACCGCCGAGCGTGCGCTGGGCCGGCTGCCCAAGGTTGAGGGCAGCGGTGCGGGGCAGCTGTATCTGGCGCCCGATACCGCGCGCGTGTTCACCGAGGCCGAGGCTCTGGCCAAGCGGCTGGACGATGATTATGTCGCCGCCGAAACCCTGCTGCTGGCCCTGGCGCTGGTCGAGAAGACCGATGCCCAGACGGCGCTGGCCGAGGCCGGTGTGAAGCCGCAGGCGCTGGAGGCTGCCATCCGCGATATGCGCAAGGGGCGCAAGGTGGAAAGCGCGCAGGCCGAGCAGGGCTATGACGCGCTGAAGAAATATGCGCGCGATCTGACCCAGGCCGCGCGCGACGGCAAGCTCGACCCGGTGATCGGCCGCGACGAGGAAATCCGCCGCACCATTCAGGTGCTCAGCCGCCGGACCAAGAACAATCCGGTGCTGATCGGCGAGCCCGGAGTCGGCAAGACCGCGATCGTCGAGGGGCTGGCCTTGCGCATCGTCAATGGCGACGTGCCCGAAAGCCTGCGCAGCAAGAAGGTGCTGGCGCTGGATCTGGGCGCGCTGGTTGCCGGTGCCAAATATCGTGGCGAGTTCGAGGAACGGCTGCGTGCCGTGCTGCAGGAGATCGATGCGGCGGCGGGCGAGGTGGTGCTGTTCATCGACGAGTTGCACACGCTGGTGGGTGCTGGTGCCGCCGAGGGCTCGATGGATGCATCGAACCTGCTGAAGCCGAAGCTTGCCCGCGGCGAGTTGCGCTGCATCGGCGCGACCACGCTGAATGAATACCGCAAGCATATCGAGAAGGACGCGGCGCTTGCCCGCCGCTTCCAGCCGGTGGTGGTGCCCGAGCCCTCGGTGCCTGAAACCATTTCGATCCTGCGCGGTCTGAAGGAACGCTATGAGCTGCATCATGGGGTGCGGATCACCGATGCGGCGGTGGTGGCGGCGGCGACGCTGTCGAACCGCTATATCACCGACCGCTTCCTGCCCGACAAGGCCATCGACCTGATCGACGAGGCCGCAAGCCGGCTGCGGATCGAGATCGACAGCAAGCCCGAGGCGATCGACGAGCTGGACCGCAAGCTGATCCAGTTGAAGATTGAGCGCGAGGCGCTGAAGCGCGAGAGCGATGCCGCGTCGAAGGACCGGCTGGTCAAGCTTGAGGGCGAAATCACCGCGCTTGAGAAGCAGTCTGCCGACATGACCGCATCCTGGCAGGCCGAGAAGGGCCGGCTGGAAGGCGTGCAGAAGGTGAAGGAGCAGCTCGATCAGGCGCGCATCGAACTGGCCAATGCCCAGCGGCGTGGCGATCTGGCGCGGGCCGGTGAGCTTGCCTATGGCGTGGTGCCCGATCTGGAGCGCAAGCTGAAGGCGACCGAGGAGCAGGTGAAGAGCCGGCTGCTCGACGAGGCGGTGTCCGACAACCACATTGCGGCGATCGTCTCGCGCTGGACCGGCGTGCCGGTGGACAAGATGCTGGAAGGTGAGCGGGCCAAGCTGTTGCGGATGGAACAGGTGCTGGGCGGCCGGGTCATCGGTCAGGCCGAAGCGGTGGCGGCGGTGTCGGAAGCGGTGCGCCGGGCGCGGGCCGGGCTTCAGGATCCCCGTCGGCCGATCGGCTCCTTCCTGTTTCTGGGCCCGACCGGTGTCGGCAAGACCGAGTTGTCGAAGGCTCTGGCGCAATTCCTGTTCGACGATGATGCGGCCCTGCTCAGGGTCGACATGTCGGAGTTCATGGAAAAGCACGCGGTCTCGCGGCTGGTCGGCGCGCCTCCGGGCTATGTCGGCTATGACGAGGGGGGGGTGCTGACCGAAGCGGTGCGCCGCCGGCCCTATCAGGTGATCCTGTTCGACGAGGTGGAGAAGGCTCATCCGGACGTGTTCAACATCCTGCTTCAGGTGCTGGATGACGGGCGGCTGACCGATGGTCAGGGGCGGACGGTCGATTTCACCAACACGGTGATCATCCTGACCAGCAATCTCGGTGCCGAGATTCTGGCCGGTCAGGCACCGGGGACGCCGGCCGAGGATGCCCGTGCCCAGGTCATGGCGGTGGTGCGGGCCTCGTTCCGGCCGGAATTCCTCAACCGTCTGGACGAGGTGATCCTGTTCCACCGGCTGGGGCGCGAGCATATGGGCGGGATCGTCGATATTCAGGTCGCCGATCTGGTCAAGCGGCTTGGCGACCGGCGCGTGGGGCTCTCGCTCACCGATGGGGCCCGCAACTGGCTGGCAGAGGCCGGCTACGACCCGGTCTATGGCGCCCGGCCGCTGAAGCGCACCATTCAACGCGAGGTGCAGAACCCGCTGGCGCGGATGGTGCTGGAAGGCCGCCTGCCTGAAGGTGCCGAGGTGCGGGTGGATGTCCGCGACGGCGCGCTCACCTTCGAAACCACGGCCCCCAAGGCCGAGGCTGCGTGAGACATGGCGGCTGCATGAGGGGTGGGGTGGCGGCTTCGTCCGCCCCCATCGTCACCGCCCCGCCACCAATGAAACCCCGCCACCAATGAAACCCCGCCACCAATGAAACAAGGCCCCGCTTCGGCATGAAGCGGGGCCTTTTTCAAGGGACCGGGTGCGGTCGGTTCAGATCACTCGGTGGACCGGCCCGGGGTCGCCGACCGGCTGCTGGCCAGGGTCGCCGACGAGCTGCGCAGGCTGGCGACCTGCTTCTCGACCTGAGCCACGGTCTGGCGGAATTTCTTCATCTCCGCGGCCGCCAGCGTGCGGCCGACGGGCAGCTTGATGCTCTTCGGGTTCACCTGCACCTTGTTGACCAGCACTTCATAATGCAGATGCGGTCCGGTCGAGTTGCCGGTGGTGCCGACGGCGCCGATCACCTGGCCCTGCTTCACCTTCTGGCCGGCCTTGACGTTGATCCGGCTCATATGGGCATAGGCGGTGGAATAGGTACCGTTGTGGCGGATGCGGACATATCTGCCATAGCCGCTGAACCATTCGGCCTTCTCGACCACACCTTCACCGGCGGCCATGATCGGCGTGCCGGTGGGGGCGCCGAAATCCACGCCCTTGTGCATCTTGGTATAGCCGAGCAGCGGATGGCGGCGGGCGCCGAAGCCCGAGGTCAGGCGCGCGCCCTCGATCGGGGTCTGGAGCAGGGCCTTGCGGACGCTCTTGCCCTTCGGATCGAACCAGTCGTCGTCGAAGCGATACAGGGTCAGCGACCGGCCGCCGACCACCAGGGTCGCCGCCAGCATCGCTCCGGTGCGGATCACCCGGCCGCCCTCGTCGACCATGCTTTCATACAGCACCTCGAAGCGGTCGCCCGGCTGAATGTCGCGCTGGAAGTCGACGTCATAAGAGAACGGCTTGATCAGCTCCGACACCATCGATACCGGCAGATTGGCGGCGGCGGCGGCTTCGTAAAGGCTGGAACGGATCTCGCCCGAGGCGAGCGCCAGTTGACGGTTGAGTTCCTTGCGAACCTCGACCGCGGTGAAATTGGTCTGGATACCGCTGCGCTCCACCCGGACATGGCGTTCGGCATCGATCGGCAGGTCGAGCGTCGAGAGCGGGCCGGGATTGCCGTCTGCCCGGCGGCGCGGGAACGTCAGGGAGACTTCCTGGCCAACCTTCAGCGAGCGGGGATTGAACACCTTGCGCATCGACGAGACCAGCGCATAGGCGTCGTCCTGGGCAACGCCGTTGCGGACCAGAAGGTCAATCATGGTGTCGCCGCGCTCCACCGTGGCGCTGCGCACGATCGGGCCCAGATCGGCCGACGAGGTCGAGGGCGTCAGGGTGCGGAGTTCGAGGCGCTCGTCCAGCAGGCGGCGGGTGAGCATCTCGGGGCCGGCAGCGCCCGAGGCGCTGCGCAGGGTCATGTCGAAGGGGTCGAAGCTGTTGACCAGCGGATCGGCGAAGGCAACGTACTCGGCGGCGACGGAAGGAGAGGCAGTGGCGGCGATCGTTATCCCCATCACGGCAGCGACCGCATACGCCATCGTCCTGCCCAACAGAGTTTGTCGCACACCAGACCCGTCGGTGGTGAACCGCATGTAGTCGCCCCTTTGTCCTTGAACCCGCATTTATCGCGTGCTCCCGACCCGCCAGCACCGCCTGTGCGGCCTTCCGGTCGAGATGCGTCGCCCGATCACTTTGGACGTGCCCCCAGTCTGGACGTGCCCGTTAACTTTTAACCGATCATCTCTTTTCCGGCCGTGAACGCCATCGCCGCTCGGCCCGGTTGGCTGGACCGCTTCATTCGGCGCCAGATCGCCTGATATCCGCGTGTGGCCGCCGGCTTTCCCGGAATAAATCACCCGTCAAAGGGTGACGCATCCTTGAAAAGGCAGCCCGAAGAATGCTGATTGACATTCCGGGGCAGAGATCAGGTGAAAAATCACCGTTAGGCAGGTCTTTCCAGTTGAACAAACCCATCTGGACGAGTCCATTCGCGCTGCCTCCGTTGCCGGAGATCAGTTGGAAAGGCGACCAAAACATTCACGACTTTGTTTTGGACTTCGTGTCACTGTGCCCAACCGAAACGGGGGTGTCAACGAGATGTTGGGTATTCCGCGCGGGCAAAATCGTCGCAGGTCCGAATGCGGTCGGAAAGCGTAAAAAGCCACGTATCGTTAATCACTTGGACACCGTACTTCACGCGGCCTCATATGTCGCGACGGGGCGGTTTTGATCTGCGTTCCTCGCATGCGTACACGCGCGAATGAGGGCACGAGCCTGTTTGGGGCCTGAGTGTCCGCCGCGCCGCGCCGGCAATCTGTGTGCGCAGCCGCTCAGATCGGGCACGGGGCGCAGGGAGGGCGGTCACGCTATCGTCACAGCCTGTCCCGCCAGTCCGATGCCCCGCCAGCCCGATGTCCCGCCAGCCCGATGCCCTGCCGGTCCGTTGTTGTGCCAGCCCGGTTTCCGTTCAGCCCAGTTCCCGGCCGGCCCGGTTCCCCGGGCGGTGTGACAGAGGATGCGGGGGCATGATGCATGGGGCGGGTGATCGGCCCGCAGAATAATTCAGGCGGGTTCCACCAGCCTTTTCAATGGCCTGTCAGGGAGTGCCGCCGTCCTGTCGAAAAACCGTCAAAAAAGGTGTTGCCAGTGTGTGCGGGGACCCTTATAAACCGCCCCACACCAGACGGCAGCGCGGTTGACGCGGCGCCGGACGGGGCCGAAAGGCCAGGAAATACAGGCCCTTAAATGGGTCGCGGCTCTTAAATGGGCTGAGAGCGCCTGAGGGCGCGGCGGATCTTCGGGTTCGCTGGGGTTTGTAGCCCCTGATCTTTGACATTGTGAAACGGATCG